>DATIRH010000001.1:0-6688 GCA_035469845.1 Proteiniclasticum sp.
TCCCAGAATTCCGTGTTGGATTTAGGTGTCGTTGCATATCTGCACTCCTTATGTCTATGCCAGAAGCATCCATTGATGAACAGGACAGTCTTATATTTACCAAGAAATAGATCAGGCGTTCCTGAAAGCAGTTTGTAATTGATTCTATAACGAAAACCTGCATGATACAAAAGCCCTCTAATATACTTTTCAGGCTTCGTGTTCTTCCCTCTGATTCTCGACATATTTCTGCTTCTAGCCTCCGGACTGATTTTATCCATGGCATTCACCCTCAATTCCTGATCCAATGATTTCTACTATTCATTCATCTCAGAATCTACCAATGCAATATAATACTATCAAATACATTCCCATTTTTCTGAAGTATATCATATTTAGCAATCTCCAGAAACACTAGGATAAATCTGATCCAGGAATTTATAATTAGTGTTTAAGATGAGATCTTAATAGAATCAGAAATCCAAAAAAAGATGCTGCAAATCGCAGCACCTTCTCCATTTCAATTCATGTGTTTCTATCTTTGTTTCTATCTTTGTTTAATCTTTTTTCAATATGACTAGAATTTCAGCAGATCTACCTGGATGTCCATCTCTCTATCCCCAGTGATTATAAGCTCGCTGTTTTCTTCTTCTTTGAAGAATCTCAGGGAAAATACTTCTTTCCCTCCATTGATGAACAGCTCTGCACTGGTGTGATCAATGAGCATCTGAAGATCCTGAAGACCTTCTTGAAGCTCCACGCTACGGGACTCTCTTTCTTTCGTATGCCAGTCTGTCCGTTCCACTTTGAAAGTGGATCCGTCATAGCTGATTCGAAGTTCTCCTCCATATCTAAGCTTCATTTCAGCGATCCCTTGTATGAAGTCCAGATTCACCTCAAAAGGTTCATTAACCTCACCCTTATAAGTGCTTCTGATATCCTTCATCACCCATTCACGAGCTTTCTGAAGCTCTCTCACAGGTTTCTGGATCAGTCTTCCATCAGAAGATAAGCTTAGCTCTCTTATAACAGAAAGATGATGTACCCAATTCTCTTTCAAGGTAGGCACTGATTCTTCCTTTTCCTTTTCCATGGTACCCATCCAGCCCATGGAGAGAACTCTTCCATCGGGATAGGAGAAGCTCTGAGGGGCATAATACTCGAATCCCCGATCCATTTCATCAAACTCCTTCTGGTCTTTACTGAATTTTCCGTTCTGAAAAGTTCCAGTAAAGTAACCTGTCTGGAATATGTTTTTGAATCTTTCACCCTCTTCCTCAAGTCCTTGAGGTGAAAAGATGAATACACTTTTATCCTCATAGTTTATAAGGTCCGGACATTCCCACATATAGCCAAGATTCAGATTTTCTTCCATGAGAGAACCTGAAAATTCCCACTGGAGAAGATCCTTCGATCGAAAGAGTATAGTGTCTCCCGTCAGGTCTTCCTTCTGTGCGCCAAGCACCATGTAGAAAAGACCGTCCTCATGTTTGAAGACCTTCGGGTCCCTTACATGCGCCGTATATCCTTTGATCTCACTGATCACAGACCCCAGCTTTTCAAAATGGAATCCGTCTTCCGAAACCGCCACACACTGGTAGCTTTCCCTTTCATCCTTATCATTCTTCACGTTCCCTGTATAGAAAAGGTAAAGCTTCTCTTCATGGACCAGCGCACTTCCTGAATAGCAGCCGTTTTTATCATAGGCTTCATCTGGAAGCAGCGCCGCTTCATGATAGGTATAGTGAACGAGATCCTCCGTGGTTGCATGTCCCCAGCACTTATAGCTGTGGTCCGTACCATTTGGATTCCACTGGAAAAAAATATGAGTGAGTCCTTTATAATGGATGAGCCCGTTGGGATCGTTTATCAGCCCATAGGGAGGGAGCACATGAAAATCCATGGCTCCGTTTCTATCAATTCTTTTGTTCATGTTTCCCTTCTCCTTCTATCCACCAAAAATCTAGGCTGCATGATCCACTCTATCTACATTGATTTCCTTGGAGATCTTCTTGGCCTGGAATCTTACAGCAATGAAGCCAGTTCCAAATGCCGCTGCAATGACGATGAGATACTGAATCAAGGATGCTGCAGAACTTGTGTATAAAAGCAGTCCAGGAATGAATGTGATACCCATACCTGTTGCTGTAAGACCAAAGATGTAAGTTACAAGTCCACCCACTGCTCCTCCAGCGATACCTGAACCAAATATTCTCATACTTCTAAGGTTCACACCAAAGAGTAGAGGTTCTGTGATTCCGAATAAGGTTGAAGTGGTGGAAGAAAGAGCGTTAGACTTCTTCAGCTTGTCCTTCATGATCAGCGCTGCTCCAATGGCTGCACCGAACTGTCCTGCCATACTGGCTGTACCTAAAGGATTCAGTACGTTCGTACCTGTGTCAGCTAAAAGCTGCAGTTCGATGATGGATAAGGAATGATGCAGTCCGGTGATAACAAGTACCTGCTGCAGTCCACCATAGATGATGTATCCGATGCCTAGAGGTGCCTGAATCAGCATAACGATGAAGTCTGAGACCCAGATTTCCATGGTATGGGTGATTGGCCCAAGAATGAAGAGCATCAGGAAGATCGTGATTGTCAGCGTCAGAAATGGTGTGACAACAAGATCGATTATCTGAGGCACAAAAGTTCTTAGCTTCTTTTCAATCTTCGCTACAAGCAGTCCTGCCACGATGGCCGGAATGATGGATCCCTGATAACCTACCAGAGGAATACTAAGACCAAACAGATTGACCAACATAGGCTCAGCGTTTCCACCAGCAACAGCCCATGCGTTTGGAAGCTGTGGAGCAACCATCATAAGACCGACAACAATACCGATGATCGGATTTCCGCCGAATTTCTTGGTCGCACTGTATGCGATAAGAACAGGCAGGAATGCGAAGGCTGTATCCGTAAGCATCTGGAAGAGACTCAGCATGGTCGGTGAGAAGTTCACGCCTAATTCCAGAAGCAGTCCTCTAAGTCCCATGAGAAGTCCCGTGGTAACCAGCGCAGGAATCAGTGGAATAAGAATATCCGCTAAAGTTCTTACGACTTTCTGGACTGGATTCATATTGGAGTAGACATCATCTTTGAAACTGGTACTCTGATCCATCTTATGCATACCAATGAATTCATCATGGACTTCATTGACCTTTCCGGTTCCGAAGATGAACTGATGCTGTCCTGTGTTGAAGAAATACCCCTTGCTTCCAGTAACGTTCTCCGCTTTTTCTTTGTCCAGCTTGCTGTTGTCTTTTAAAATAATTCTGAGTCTTGTGGCGCAGTGTTCGAAGTTCTTGATGTTGTCCTCTCCACCCACTGCTTCAAGGATGTCTTGAATTGTCTTTTCATTTTTCATTCTTCTTCCTCCTCATGATTGGCTTAGTAACAGCAATTTCTTCAAGATTGCTCTTGATTTTCGTACCGGTTCCATACTTATTTTCCTGATTTCTACTATCATCTCGACTATTTCTCAGTTTCTTCGTTTGTTCCTTATTTCAAGTACATATGATTGCTCTTTGTATTCATTTGATTCATTCTGCAAAGGATTTCTTTTTACCTGTTGCATCACTCTTCTTTTTGTGTTATTTTCTGATTAACGGAACCGGTTCTGTTGTTTTTATTGTAGTCGATACTTTTCTATTTGTAAAGGGTATCACAAATAATTCATAAAATTAATTTGATACTTAAATTTTCATTTTCAGATTTCCACTCGGATATTTATACCTGCATTGTAAAGATAACTTTGTTTAAAACAAAAACCTGAAGCTTCAAACTTCAGGTCTGGATTGTTTGTATTAGTTATTTCCGCTGCATTGTAGATTCCTTCTTCATGAATTCGCATCCCAGTGTGATCCTTTTTGGAATCTCCTCACCGGCTATGATGCGAAGAAGATTTTCCACTGCGATCTTCCCCATTTCCTTATAGGCATACTTCACTGTGGTGATGGAAGGTGTGATGAGATCCGTGATGGAATATCCACCGAATCCTGAAACAGATACATCCTCGGGCACTTTCTTTCCTAGAGCCACTGATGCCTTATAAGCCGCAATGGCAATATTGTCCGTGGCGCAGATAATGTAGGTTGCTTTGGACTCTTTCAGATACTGCTTGAGAAACTGAAAGGCTTTATCATAGTTGAAATCCGCAATCACTTCTTCCACATGGATGTCATCAGAAAGGGAAAGTCCATTAAGAACGCCCTGCTTACGAAGTCTTCCTACCGCTTCATCTGTTTCTGTGACGCCCACATAGAGCACTTCCTTGTGACCCAGTTCCACTGCATGCTTCCCGATATGATAGCCTGCATCCAGCTCATCATGAACGATGGCATAGGTGGCATCACTTCTTTGACCTAGTAGAATCACCGGAATACCGATTTTACTGATGGCTTCCAGATGTGCTTTCGTCACTACTGTTGCAAGAAGAATGATTCCCGCCACTTTCTGACGAGAAAGTGCATAGAGGTTTTCAACCTCTCGCTGCACATCCTGATCCGTATTGGTGATGAGCAGCTGGTAGTTTTTCTCTTTCAGCGCCTTATCCACACTGCCCAGTATTTCATTGGTTGCATAGGAATTCAGCCTTGGAATGATGGTACCCACAAGATTCGATTTTTTGATCTTTAAGCTCTGGGCAAATGTATTGGGCACATAGTCCGTCTCAGCGATGATTTTATCCAGAGCATCCTTGGTTTTCTGACTGACAGACCCACCATTGAGGTATCTTGATACAGTGCTTTTCGCCACACCGGCAAGTTTGGCAATATCATTGATTGTTACCATTTTATGGGCCCCCTTTCCATTCCTTCTATATTAGATTTATCATACCATAAAGCTGTCCACCCACCAATAATTTGTATGTCATCGACTCACACAAAAAACAGAACTGATATCTGATACATTTCAGATTTTTAAAATGTTCGTAATAGGCAGAAACGATGCTGTTGTATTCGGAATTGATGGTGTTTCGTTCAACTGTAGAATTTTATACTTGATACTCCAGCAAATAATGAGATTAAGCAGCTTCACAATCAATATTTTTTTGGTATAGTGTATACACGAGTTACTTCACGCTTACAGTGAGTTATACTAAAACTGTAAAACAGCAGCAGCAATTTTGGGAGGAATCAAGTTAATGAAGATACGTTTTCAAGAATTCATAGATGAAATTGATACGCTTGTTGAGTTTCTAACATCAGATACCTGGGAATTTTATGGAACACCGAACCCAAAGCCGGAAAGGATCAGGGCGAGATATGAAAACCAGCATTACACTGGAGATAACTGCAAAACATTCTGGGTTATTCTAGACCAGGATTTAAATGTGGGAATGGTCAGAATATATGATCTGGACGACGGTGATCCACTGTTTGACATAATGATTTTGAAAAAGTACAAAGGCATGGGCATTGGAACAACTGCTGTCAGTTGGCTTGTTGATTATGTCTTCACTAATTATTCAAGTAAAGTAAGAATAGAAGCCAATACAAGACAAGATAATTACGCTATGAGGTGTGTCTTCCATAAGTGCAGTTTTGTCAAAGAATCGCACCATCGAAACGCATGGGTAGGTCAAGATGGAATACCCTATGATTCAGTTGGTTATGGTATTACAAAAGAAGATTGGAAAACTGGTAATGCTACCCCAGTAAACTGGAATGACTTTAATTGTTAAGAAGTAAGTATATCAATACATTATAGTAATATAATGTGGTGCAATCGACTAAAGGCAATATTTTTTACTGTTGGTTTCTAGCAGGTTATTATTACATCAGTCGTAACCATCCTGATATCCTCTCGTGAACGAAATCTCTCATGGATTACATTGACATAATCCTTAACTTGACTGACTATAATACTATATAGATTAAAATAATGGAGGTACCCTTATGATTTTAGGTGCAATCGAAGCAGGCGGAACAAAATTTGTCCTTGCTGTCGGTAATGAAAAAGGCGAAATTACAGAAAAGATATCCATTCCTACAAGAACACCCGAGGAAACCATGCCGGAAATCTATGATTTCTTTAAAAGCAGAGAGATCTCTGCTCTTGGCATCGGCTGTTTCGGTCCTTTAGAACTGAATAAAGACAAAGAGAAATATGGATACATCACATCCACCCCAAAACTAGCCTGGGTGGATTATGACATCTTAGGCAATCTGAAGAAGAACCTGGGTGTTCCTGTGGAAATTTCCACCGATGTCAGTGGAGCAGCCCTTGGAGAAATCACTTTCGGTGATTACGAAAAGGAAGACACGCTCCTCTATATCACGGTGGGCACAGGCATCGGCGGAGGTTATGTCATCGACGGAAAGATCCACAATGGTATGCTTCATCCTGAAATGGGGCATATCCTAGTAACAAAAAATCCGAAGGACACTTATGAAGGTGCATGCCCATATCATAAGACCTGCCTTGAAGGCCTCGCAGCAGGACCTGCCAATGAAGGCCGAACAGGCATGAAGGGTATTGATATTCCGGATGACCATGAGTCCTTCGACTTCATCGCTGAATACATGGCAGAAGCCCTCATGTCCTATATACTTGTTCTTTCTCCTACAAAGATCATCTTAGGTGGAGGCGTCATGGGTAGAGTCCATATGCTGCCGAAGATCAGGCGCATCCTTAATGAGAAACTGAATGGATACATCAAGACAGATCAGTTAAATGATCTTGATCATTACATCGTCACTCCTTCTCT
>DATIRH010000002.1:0-2942 GCA_035469845.1 Proteiniclasticum sp.
GCAAGGTGGATATCAGAAATATCAGCACCTACATTATAGGGTTTGTTCTGGGACCCTGCTTCAATGCTGCAGGAAGACTTTCCACTGCGAAGATGACTGTGGATCTTTTATTCTCCGAAGGGGAGGAAGCGAAGATTCTTGCAAGGGAACTGTATGAACTCAATCAGACCAGAAGAGCCATGACCGACGAAGGTATTATCCTTGCTGAGGAAGAAATCAGAAATCATAAAAGAGAAAAGGACCAGGTGATTGTACTAAAGCTTCAGGATGTCCATGAGAGCCTTGCGGGCATCATTGCGGGCAGAGTGAAGGAAAGATACTACAGACCCACCATTGTTCTCACGAAGACGGAAAACGGCCTTAAAGGATCAGCAAGATCCATAGAAGAATATAATATCTTTGAGGGTCTTAATCATTCTAAAGACTTTCTGACAAGATTTGGCGGCCATCCCATGGCTGCAGGGTTGACCCTGGATGAAGATAAGCTGGATTCCTTCAGATTAGATCTTCAGGGAAAGGCGCAGCTTAATAAAGAAGATCTCATCCCGAAGGTGACCATTGATGCAAAGCTTAATCCTGCAATCATCACTGAAAAATTCATCACAAGCCTCTCCAGGCTTGAACCTTTCGGTAAAGCCAATCCGAAACCGATTTTTGCGGAGAAGAATCTCCTGATTCAGCAGGTTTATCTCATGGGGAAGGACAAGGATCACCTGAAGCTTGTCTTCAACGTGGAGGGAGTCAATGTGGAAGGCGTGTATTTCTATGGAGCAAAACATATCGGAGATTACATAAGGGAAGTGCACAAGAGAGAAGTGGGAGATCTGTCCATGGAACTGAAGAACACAAAATGTGATATTTTATATTATCCGGATATGAATACCTATAATGGAATAAGCAAGGTGCAGCTGAAAATCACAGATTTACGAATTACGTAATTCGTATTATATGTCCCGGAATTGTTGCTACACTTATTGTAAAACGGTAGTCTTTGTGGTACATTTATCATTGTGATTAGTTGTGAATTGAAAACTTCATTTTCCGTATATATGGGGAATGTGATCGCATCAATCATGCCAATGGAACCTGGTCTAAATAATGCAAAAAACCTCTATCTATTGCGTGATGATTGAAGTAAGCATTTCCGGGTTCCTTTCTTATGTACAGAATTCATAGAATAGTGATTGAAGATTAGTTATTGATGATTTATGATGTGTGATGAATGAGTAGTAAAATTGTATAGAAATAGAGCCTTCAAGCAGTCTTAAGAAATGCTTGAAGGCTCTATTGAATTTATTCCGTTTAATCTGGATGATTATAGTAACGTGTGTTCCTGGGGAATTGATATTTTCTCTGATTATTTTGCATGAAGGGCATCTTCTGTATAGGGATAGGAATCCACTAATTCGCCCATGACGAAATACCTTTTTTCAGTATTTGAAGAGTAGTAGCAGGTCATGATGGAAATGATTGGATTCCCGATTTTTTCTGCTTCCTGATCATCGATGATATAAAGTGCAGTGTCGGGAACCACCTTGACTTCATAGGTGACATACTCGTAGATGGTCTCTTTGTCGGTCATCCTGATGAGATCTCCTTCTTTGACATCCATGAGGGATCCGAAGAGTACATTCTTTTCTTTCATATAGTGTCCTGCCAATGGATAGTTTCCTGTACCCATTTTCTGGTCTTTTCTCATGGTAGCTGAACCAGCTAGAAGGTTTGCATTGTTGATTCCTTTGAAAATCGGAATATTCATATCCACACTGGGAATGACCAGTTGGCCGATAAGAAGGTCGGTGTTGATCTTTCCGGTTGCCATAAGGGTTCCTGTTACACTAATATCTTCTACGATAGAGAAATCAAATTCCGCTTCCTCGCTTCCTTCATTGGCCTTGATCTCTTCTGGAGTGATGCCTTTTATGACTTCTACCGTTTCTTTTACTTTCTGCTCGACGACCTGATCTTTCACCTTTGGGGAAAAAATCAGGAAAACACCTAATATGATGAGTAATATGGCAAATATCTTTTTCATAGTTTTTTCCTCACTTTAATTCTTTCATCAAATATAGCATTATTTTACAGTTCAATCAATGCATAGGATAACATATGAATAAACCCTGAATACAGAATTGCAACAGATAATATCGTTGATTCTGACTATAATAAAAGCTTAATGTGATTCTATATACGCACTATCCATCTTGGATGGAGCGGGTAGCAGATCCATTAAGCTAAAATAAACGGCTGATATTTATCGTATGGTCTTTTCTGTTTAATATCTTTTGATTTTGCTTTTAAGAACGACTACGGATCCTGTAATACCTATAATCATGCCGAATACTCCCTGAAGAATATTTAGGGGAACAGCTGCAATGCCGCCAATATCCCAAAGGATCGTGTCTGCAATGAAGTATCCTGTGACCATGATGAGTTCTGCTAAAGCAAATGGGAAAATCATCGTTTTCCAGGTGATTTTCTTTCCCCTTAATAGCATGGCGGGAACAAAGGCTAAAAGTCCCTTGATCACGAAGGTGAAGGGAACATACATGGCAAAACCTGCAGATATATCTGCTAGTATGGACCCTATGGCTGCGGGCACAGCCGCAAAGGGGCCTAGAATAATTGAACTGATTAAAATAATACCGTCTCCGAAGTTAAGATATCCAGTTGGGATTGGAAAAGAAAAAATATAAGTGGCGAGAAACACCAATGCGCCGATGAGGCCTCCATAAGTCAGTTTACGATATCTGTTCATCTGATTTTTCCTTTCTTTGCTAGTTTGAGTTTCACTGTCTATTACCTAAATCTAGTATAGCCCCTTTGTATCTGAATTCAAGTGTTCTGTAAAAGTTCATCAGAGTGATCTCTATAGAACTTTGTCACTGTAGAATACGTATTTTTAATCACAGATTACTGGTAATTTAAAAGCACCTGAAATA
>DATIRH010000003.1:0-1673 GCA_035469845.1 Proteiniclasticum sp.
AGCATATTTCTCGCAGGGGTACTCTCTGCAAAGAAAGCAGTATTCTACTCCCTCATGATTCAGGCTGCACCGGGCAATGGAGCAGGACTGATTTCCTTCTCCACCACCGCAGCCGGGACAGTATTTTCCGATATACATGACGCAAAGGCCGCAGTTCAGTCCGCATAGAGAAAAAAGCGGATCCGCTCTGCTGAAATTTTTCAACATTCTCCCCTCCCTGAGTTCTACTGATGCACGAAAGTTCCTTTATCCTATAACCCTGATTCCCGTTTGGTGCGTAAACACTCTATTTAAAAGCATCTGCAATGACATCCAAGACAAAATTCTGCTGATCAAGAAATCCTATATCAGGAAGAGAATCTCCGTCCTGTACACCATAGTTAGCAAAACTGGAATGATTTCCTCCGCGAATATCCACTTCCACCATGGATTCAGGTAGCCTGCTTCTGGCCTCCTTCATCTTCTCCATGTTGATGATGGCATCTTTTGTGCCAAGAAGAGAATACACCTTGAATCCCACGTCGCTTAAATCTGTTCCATCATCCGGATAAGCTGCAAGAAGAACCAGTGCTTTTATCTTATCCGGATTCTTCTTGACAAATCTTGAAGCAGAAACACCTCCGAGAGAATGTCCTAGAATGACCCACTCTGTAATACCTTCTTCCTCCACGTATTCCTTCGCCGCATGATTCGAAAGAATCGACAGTTTCAGCGGCGCTTTTATGATCACCGTCTTGTACCCCATGGCTGCAATACTGCTGCCTAAAAGTCCGTAGGCTTTTTCCGATACTCTTCCCCCCGGATAAAGAACGACTCCACCGATGGGATTTTCAGGCGTAAACACCAGATCTCCGCTTTCGTCTGAGTAATCGATACCCTGAACGGACTTCAGAGCACTCAGCGCCGTCACGGAAGGCCTGTAATAGTCGTCCATGTAGATATAGAATCCTACTCCAATGAAAACCATAAGAATGAATAGCACTTTCGCTATACCATAAATCCACTTTGATCTTGTTGATTCTTTTGCTTTCAACTCACCACGCCCTCTATTTCTTCTTTATATGACTTACTACATTTCCCTGTACTAAGTATACTTGATTTCAACGATTCCTTTAAGCTGTTTTCGTACTATTTTAAGAATAAGAAGTGAATAATGCATAAGTTTTCTGAATCACTCATTTCCACACAGTACCTATGATAATATAGAGATAGTGAAAATATGGGAGTGTTTATAGAATGGTGAATAGAGTTTTAGATAAAAATCGATATGTCTTTTTAGAAAAGCCGACCATGCAGGTTCTGCATAAAGAAGAAAATGAAATTAGAGTCCTTGAGATACAAAGCTATTTAGAAAAACTGAAGGAATTCAATATAACTATGAGCAGCCTGACGAAAACCCAGCACGATAAGAAAGACCGAAGCCTCATGCTGAATCTGGCCATGATCCTTGTATCAGAGAAAAAGCTCTGGGAGAAGACTTTAGAGGATAAACGTATTCCATTGAAGGCCTTTTCCAGGATCGTGGAAGAACCGGTTTTCGAACTGAAAGAATGGCAGAATCAGATAATAGCCTACGCACTGCTTCTTGACGAAGAAAAATTCCCACTGATCAGTAAATATCTTCATTATGGAACAAGCGAGAAAGAAGATTCATTTTTAAGAGATGCGAATAT
>DATIRH010000004.1:0-3171 GCA_035469845.1 Proteiniclasticum sp.
CTGGTTCAGGACCTGTTGCCTGTAAAGCGAATCTGATGGAATATCTTCCTGTTCATGTTGTGAACTTGGATAATGGAAGATACTATCTTGATTACAGTCTCAAAAATTCTATAGGAAATGTCAAAAACTACTTCGGAAACTTTGGTGTAATACTAAGGGCATACGTTTATATGCTGTCTATGGGTTCAGATGGCCTCAAGGCTGCTTCAACAAATGCAGTTTTAAATGCCAACTATATGAAGGTAAGTCTTAAAGATCATTATAAAGTTGCGGTGGAAGAGACTTGTATGCATGAAGTCGTGTTTGCTGGACTCAAGAAAAAAACAGATAAAGTTTCAACACTCGATGTGGCAAAGAGAATCATCGACTATGGATATCATCCACCAACAATGTATTTCCCACTGATTGTTGAGGGAGCACTCATGATTGAGCCGACTGAGACAGAAAGCAAGGAAACTTTAGATGCGTATATTGAAGTGATGAAGCAGATTGCAAAAGAAGCGGACGAGAATCCAGAGCTTCTCAAAGATGCTCCTCATGACACACCTGTAAGAAGACTAGATGAAGCTCTTGCAGCAAGACAGCTGATACTTAACTGGACGAAGGAGTAAGTATGGCAGAAAAAGTAATTATAATAGGTGGAGGACCTGGCGGCTATGTAGCCGCCATCCATCTTAATAACATGGGTTTTAAAACTACGCTGATTGAAAAAGATCGAATTGGGGGAGTCTGCCTGAATGTCGGGTGCATTCCAACGAAAGCGATTTATAAAAGTGCAGAAGTCTATAATCAGGCAAATAAGCTTGAAAGCTATGGACTGGACCTGGAAGGCTCAGTGAAACCCAATGCAACGAAGATCAGAGAGCGCAAAAATGAAATTGTCGACACACTGGTAAGTGGTATTGACAAATTATTAAGCTCTGCAGGTGTGGACGTTGTCATAGGTGAAGCGAAAATCACTGGCAAAAATTCTTTGAACGTGAATGGAGAAGACCTTCAGTTTGATAGACTGATCATCGCAACTGGTTCTTCCTCGTTCATACCACCCATAAAAGGTGTAGAGAATGAGGGTGTCATCACCAGTACAGAACTGCTCGATTTTAAAGAAATCCCTGAGGAACTGGTCATTGTTGGTGGCGGGGTCATCGGCATGGAATTTGCCGGAATCTTTGCTAGTTTTGGTACCAAGGTAACCGTTCTTGAAGCACTACCTAGTATTCTTCCTGGAATTGACGGTGAAATCGTCAAAAGGCTGAAACCGCTTCTGAAAAAGAAGGGTATCGATGTGAAAACTTCCATGATGGTAAATGAAATCATCAAGGAAAATGGTAAGCTGAAAGTTGTTTCAGAAGGGAAAAAAGAAAATGTGGAAGTCTACGGAGATCTGGTTCTGATAGCCACCGGAAGAAAGGCCAATGTCAAAGGGTTTGGACTTGAAGAAGCCGGTATTGAAGTAGGCAGAAAAGGGATAGAAGTCGATGAGAACTTTGAAACCAATGTTGAAGGAATCTATGCCATCGGTGATGTGAACGGCAAATGGCTGCTTGCTCATGCGGCATCAGCACAAGGGGAATATGTGGCAGAGAAAATTGCAGGAAAACATCCTGTCATTGGGAAATTTGTTCCGGGCTGTGTATTCTTATTCCCTGAAATTGCAAGTGTCGGATATACAGAAGAACAGTTGAAAGAAGAAAATAAAGAGTATCTGACAAGCAAATTCATGTTTGGTGCAAATGGTAAAGCACTTACCATGGGCGAAAGCGAAGGCTTAGTTAAGGTCATCTCAGACATGGACTACAAAATTATAGGTGTACACATCATGGGTGCACATGCTTCAGATCTGATCCATGAAGGACTTTTAGCCTGTGAAAAAGGCTTGGGGGTAGATGATTTCAAAAATGTCATTCATGCACATCCAACCCTACCAGAAGCTTTTTTTGAAAGTGTAATGGGATTAAAAGGGGAAGCAGTACATATGGTTAAGCCAAGGAGATAAAAATGAGATATATTATCAGCGAGAGTACAGACGCGTACTTTAATCTGGCGTCGGAAGAATATCTGCTAAAGCATACAGATGAAGAAATCTTCTATTTATGGAGAAACGACAATTCCATTATTGTAGGCACGAATCAGAATGCATTATCCGAAATTAATGTAGATTATGTCAAAGAGAAAAACATCAAAGTGGTGAGAAGACTTACAGGTGGTGGTGCAGTGTACCATGATCTTGGAAATCTGAATTATACCTTTATTGAGAATGAAAAGAAGAATTTCAATGATTTCAGAGGTTTTTGTGAGCCGATTACAAAAGCATTGATTGAAATGGGAGTTGAAGCGGAATTTTCAGGAAGAAACGATATGACCATCGAAGGAAAGAAGTTCTCTGGTACTGCACAATGCAAGTATAAAGAAAGAGTGATGCATCATGGCACACTGTTATTTTCCTCTGTAAAAGCTGACATATCAGGAGCATTAAAACCTAGGGATATCAAATTTTCTGATAAAAGCGTGAAGTCGGTTGCTTCTAGAATAACAAATATCAGTGATCATCTTGATGAAGAGATGGATGTCATAGAATTCAGAAACCGGGTTATGGATTCGGTTGCTGGAGGCTTAGACCAGGTCACTACTTTTACAGACGATGAAGTGGCAGAAATAGTCAGGCTGAGAGATGAGAAGTATTCTAAATGGGAATGGAACTACGGACATAGTCCAAAATTTGAAATGACAAGAGAAGGCAAATTTGCAGGAGGAACCCTGGAGGTTACCTTGCAAGTGAAAAAAGGAATCATCGAAAAGATCAGGATTTATGGAGATTTCTTTGGTACGAAGGATATCTCCCTGCTAGAGAATGAACTAACCGGTAAATCACATAATGAAAATGCTTTAAACGAAGTACTTCAGAATCTTGATCTTCATGACTACATGGTGAATATCAGAAATGAGGATCTGATGGGTCTACTTCTTTAAGTCAGAATAAGAAAAAAAGGATTTAAGCTAGGCTTAAATCCTTTTTTCTTAATTGTAGCGAAATGATAAAGAGTCCATGGTGTAAGAAAAGAGTGAAATGTTTAAAAAACAATGCACATGGAAATAACAAGCGTTATAATATTATCAATAAGGAGACCAATAAAACTTAAGGAGGGAATTATTATGAAAAACGCTAAAAAA
>DATIRH010000005.1:0-5029 GCA_035469845.1 Proteiniclasticum sp.
AAACATGACTATGATATAAGAGACCTGGAGCTTAAAGGAGTAGAGGAAGCAGCCAATGAATATAGTCCCCATTATCATCTTGCTCAGCTGAAAAAGAAATATGGACTACCGGATACTCATCTGAGTGAGTATGAGAGTGAACGCCTCCATGAGGACATCCAGTTATTCTTGAAAAGATTCGGTCATTTCAGTGACAGCGGAAATGACTGCTCCAGGATTCCTTGGCGTGAGACGCCAGAGCTTGTACATAAAATGATTGAAATGGCAGCAGAGCCTTCTACAGGGGAGCATCGACTGAAATTTCATGACTTGAAGCTGCCTATTCTGAAGAAAAAACTGTATGGTGGAATCTATAGAAGAACCAGCCGCTATGCGGTGCTTCGCGAATCGATCAGTTCGCTCTACACCTTCGGTTATGGGCAGTTCAGAAACGTCTTTGTTAAAATGGGAAAAGATTTTGTGAAGGAAGGACTTCTTTACGATCAGGAAGACATCTATTATCTCTACTGGGATGAGCTGGTGGAGATTGTAGAACATAAAAAGAATCTACCGCTAGCAGACCTTGTGAAGGAAAGAAAAAAAGAACTGGAACATTATGAGCACATCTTTGTACCTGAAGTCATCATCGGTAAAGAGCAGCCACCTTGTAAGGAGGATCTGGAAGAAGATTACAAGGGCATTCCAACCTCTCTTGGCGTATACTGTGGACCGGCCAGAGTGCTTCGCGGATTTTCGGATTTCGAGCGTCTTCTAGAAGGTGATGTCCTGATCATTCCGTTTTCTGATGTGGGCTGGACCCCTTTGTTTGCGAAAGCCGGCGCAGTCATTGCAGAATCTGGAGGCATTCTTTCTCACAGCTCCATTGTGGCAAGAGAGTACCGTATACCAGCTGTAGTGTCGGTGCCTGGAGCCTGCAGAATAAAAGACGGCATGATGGTCACCGTGGACGGATACAGCGGAAACATATTTGTTGAAGAATAATTGGAGGTGAAAGTCATATGGAAGGACTTGGTATCTTGATGGTCTTTGCAGCTGCAGGTTATTTGATCGGCTCCGTTTCTTTCGCACGGATCATTTTTGCAGTGAAACGTCCAGGAGAAGAACTGGTACGTATCAGATCTGTCTCCAGTGATGGAGAGGTGGAAATCGTCTCCCACGCCATTGGCGCTACCAACGTCATGATGGCCATGGGGAAGAAGTGGGGACTGACGACCATGGCCCTGGATCTTCTGAAGGCTTTTATTCCTATGGTTCTGATTCGGATTTTCTATCCGGATGAATCCTATCATCTTCTGTTTGGAATCTTTGTACTTCTAGGGCACTTGTGGCCCGTATGGTATCGCTTCCAGGGAGGTGGAGGAAACTCCACGGTGCTTGGGATGATGCTCGCTGCAAGCCCACTGGGTTTTCTTGTGACACAGACAATCGGAATGATGATCGGGATGGCAGTACCGGCCATCACATTCTGGGCCGGAGTGGGATTGTCAATCCCCTGGTTCATTCTGACAAAGGGCATCGCCAGTCACGAGACTTATTTCGCTTTATCCATGACATTTTTCTATTTACTGGGGCAGTCTCCGGAGATAGTGCAGTATCTGCGTCATATGAAAGCCGGACATGTCTTTGACATGAAGCTCGTGATCACCAAGATGAAACAAGCGTCAAAAAGTGAAACTGTGGAGAATGAAACTGAAAAGAGGTGAAATGTATGAGTGTGTTAGAAGCCAGTGAACTGAGTAAAGTATATGAAATCGGAAAACATCAGGTGAAAGCATTAGATGGTGTGAGCCTTCATGTGGAAGAAGGAGAATTCATTGCAGTCATGGGTCCATCGGGCAGTGGTAAGTCCACACTTCTTCATCTTCTGGGCGGACTGGACCAGCCAAGCGGAGGTAAGATCACATTGGCGGGAGAGGTGGTGTCCCTTCTTTCGGACCAGCAGGCCACACTTCTGAGAAGAAGAAATATCGGCTTTGTCTTTCAGTTCTACAATCTACTGCCTACCTTAAGTGCGAAAGAGAATATCCTGCTTCCTCTGATCATCGATGGGAAGAAACCGAAGGAATACGAGAAGAAATTGAATGATCTTCTAGAGCGGGTCGGCCTTACTGACCGAAAAAATCACCGCCCCAGTGAGCTTTCCGGTGGAGAGCAGCAGAGGGTTTCTCTTGCAAGAGCCCTCATCACAGAGCCGAAAGTACTTTTGGCGGACGAACCTACAGGAAATCTTGATTCAAGGACCGGAAATCATGTGATGGAACTTCTGGCTGAATGCGCAAAAGATCTCCACCAGACCATCATCATGGTCACCCATGATCCCAAAGCGGCTGCTCATGCGGATAAAATCATCTTTTTGCAGGATGGCAAGATCAGAGAAGAAATCGATTTTGCACAAACGAGAAGCATGCATAAGAAAGTCAAGATCATTCTGAATCGTCTTGAGAGTTGGGAGTGATTTTATGAGACTGATCAGACTTGTGACCCTGCGCTCCATGTATAAGAGAAAATCCAGAAGCATACTTACTCTTTTTGGTATCATCATCGGCGTTGCCGCCATTTTTTCCATCAACCATGTGAACGAGAAAGCTTTTCAGTCCCTGACAGAGTTTTTCGAGGGGACATCAGGCAAGGTGCAGCTGGAAGTCTCCAATGCCTCAAGGGGAGAAACCTTCGATGCTGACATTCTCGAGAGGGTCTTAGATACAGAAGGGGTAGAATTCGCCGTATCGATTCTTGAAACCACAGCACTCATAAGAAATGAAGAAGAGGAAGAAGAACCTTTATCCATCGGGTTTTCTGGGTTAGGACAAGATGGGTTTATTTTATATGCAATTGATCCGGAAGAAGATCAGAAGGTCAGAGACTATGTGGTTACAGAAGGAAGATTCTTTGAAAAGGAAGATGAAGCCAAGATTCTTCTTGTCTATGACTACGCACAAGAGAAAGACATTCAGCTTGGAGATAGGATCAGGATCCAGATGGAGTATGGTGTGGAAGAGATGGAAGTATCCGGATTTCTCAAGAAAGAGGGAGCTGGAATGACGAATCTCGGGAAATTCGGCGTTATCCCTCTTTCCTATGGACAGAAGATCCTAAGGAGTGAAGAGGAGATTACCAGAATCGATCTTACTGTAGAGGAAAAGCAGGGTGACTCGACAATACTTGAAGAGGTGAAAACGAGCCTCTCTGAGAATCTCGGAGAGGGGTTCGAAGTGAATTATCCGAATAAAGAGGGCCAGGAGACCAGCCAGATGCTGGGCGGCTATCAGATCAGCCTCAATTTCATGGCAGGTATTGCTCTTTTTGTCGGTGCTTTTCTCATCTATAACGCACTGTCCATGACGGTGGCGGAAAGAAAGAAAGAAATCGGGCTTTTGAGATGCGTAGGTCTGACGAGGAAGCAGATGACCGGGCAGATTCTTCTTGAAGGAATTCTTCTTGGCCTGTTCGGATCTGTTTTTGGTGTTCTACTTGGCATCCTTCTTTCCGATGGACTCTCGAGTCTGATGGAAAATATTCTGGGCAGTCCCATAGAAAAGGGAGGATACTCACTAAGTCTCATATTGATCAGCATGGCTGTGGGTGTTGGGGTAACCCTGGTTTCAGCAGTGGTTCCTGCCATGCAGGCGGGGAAAGTCTCTCCTCTTGAAGCCATGAGAAAAAGTGACAGCAAGAAAGAAGGAAGAATGCATAGACTGCTTTGGATTCCTGGGCTTCTAATGCTCCTGACTTCCATAGGCATACTGATCTGGAATCCGTTTCCTTATGATGTACAGTTCAGGCTGGGCAGCATCACCGTCTTCATGCTTTTCTTAGGTGCGACGCTGATGATTCCAGTGACCCTTTCACTGTGGCAATATGTTGTGAAGTGGCCGTTTAAGGTCCTTTTCGGTGGAATCGGTGTCATCGGTATAAGGAACATCCAGCGTTCCAGAAACAGAACCATGCTTACGGTGGCGGCGCTGATGGTAGGAGTATCAATGATCGTCTCAACCCAAGGCATCACAGGTTCTTTCAGAGCGGATCTTGAGGAGTGGATGGATGCCTTTCTTGGAGGAGATATCTTCATCAATTCTTCCATTCCGGTGAGCGCTGAAGTTCGTGAAGAGCTGGAGGCCTTTGATGAAGTAGAGGTGGTATCGCCTGCAGCGACGCATCCTGTGACCTGGTCCAGAGATGGAGAAGAGGAGAATGTGGATTTCATCGGCATCGACCCCATTGCCTACAGTGAAGTGACAAAGTTCGTCTTCACAGAAGAAGACATCGATGAAGAAGCAGTTCTTCTTAAGATGAATCAGGAAGGTTACCTGCTTATTTCTGAAGTGATTTCCAGTAAATATGGTGTTGCTGTAGGAGACCGGATTTCACTGAAGACAGAGGAAGGAATCCATGATTTTGAGGTGGCGGCCATTGTTCTTGACTTTTCAAGTCAGGGGCTTGTCGTCACAGGAAATCTTAAGGATCTTGAGACCTGGTTCGGTGTGAAGGAAATGAACAGTTTTTCCATAAAGACAGTGGAAGGAAGTAATGTGGAAGATACAGCGGAAAAACTGAAAGAAGCCTTCAAGGAGGATTATGATTTTATCATTGAATCCAATGTAGCACTGAAAACTCAGGCAGACCAGCTGATCAACCAGGCTTTCAGCATGTTTGATGTACTTGGGATCCTTTCTGTCATGGTTGCTGCTCTTGGCGTGCTGAATACTTTGACCATGAGTGTCATGGAAAGAACCCAGGAAATCGGAATGCTCAGAACCATGGGCATGACCAGATTCCAGATTGTGAAGATGATCGAGTCTGAAGCAGGTCTTCTAGGCGTCATCGGTGGTGCTCTTGGGCTTCTACTTGGAATCCTTCTCACCTGGATCCTTCTGCAGGCCATGGGGGCCATGTCAGGATATCAGCTGGAATTCATGATGCCGGTGAAAGCCATCTGGATGAGCATTGTGGTGGCACTTGTGACATCCTTTCTTGCCGCACTGTTTCCTGCAATGAAAGCGGCTAGAACACCGATGCTGTCGGCAATCCA
>DATIRH010000006.1:0-9206 GCA_035469845.1 Proteiniclasticum sp.
TTAAAGCTCATCAGGATCTTATTGTGAGTAATCTGGAAATTAGTTTTGGTTATCAGAGGCACAAAGATGAAATTTCGCTGGATGAGCTGTACAATCTTGCAGATCACAAAATGTATGCTCATAAACAGCATGGTAAGAAAAAGCAAGTGGCACAAAACGGATAAGCGTTGGAATCAGTGGGTTATGGTTAATTCCTGAATTGAAAAATACGAGCGGAATTCTGATTTCGAGGATAAAAAAAGATTAAAATCATCAGGAAAAGTTAAAATTTAGTATTTGTTTGTAAATCATCCAATTTGCCCTTTTATTCCTAAGAGAAATCATGTATAATAGGTGGGTATCAGATAAAGATATTAAATATTATTGACTTCTAGTGGTGGTTGTTCTATAATATTTATGTTTGTAATTACTTGTGTTGATCCACTAGCCCCGGGTCACGCAATGAAGAAAACCTAAGAATGAATAGTAATAGGAACCCTTATTGTGGAGTTTCGGGAGGAAAAAAATGAAATCATATCAAGCGAAAACAGGAATATATCAGCCAAAATGGTATATTGTAGATGCAGCAGGCGTGCCACTCGGTAGAGTAGCCAGTCAGGTAGCATTAGTATTAAGAGGAAAGAACAAGCCTGAATTTACACCAAACGTAGATTTAGGAGATTTTGTTGTTATCATCAATGCTGAGAAGGTTGTCCTTACAGGAAAGAAACTAGATCAGAAAATGATGAGAAGCCATTCAAATTATCCAGGTGGACTTAAGGAAACTCCTTATAGAGAAGTACTTGCTAAGAAGCCTGAACTTGCATTCTCAGAAGCAGTCAGAAGAATGCTTCCAAAAGGTGTGCTAGGAAGACTACAAGCAAAGAAACTTAAGGTGTACAGAGGAGAAAATCATCCTCACGAAGCTCAGAACCCAGAAGTTCTAGAGCTTAAGTACTAAACGGGAGGAGGAAATAAAAATGGCAAAAGTACAATACATTGGAACTGGTAGAAGAAAGAAATCAGTTGCAAGAGTTAGATTGGTACCTGGTTCAGGTGAAGTTACAATCAACAAGAGAGATATCAAAGACTATTTCGGTCTTGAAACATTAATGCTTGTTGTTAATCAGCCGCTGGTACTGACAAACACAAAGAACTCCTATGATGTTCTTGTAAATGTTCACGGTGGTGGACTTTCAGGACAGGCTGGAGCAATCAGACACGGTATTTCCAGATCACTTCTTAAAGCAGACATTACTCTTAGAGGCGAGCTTAAGAAGGCAGGTTTCTTAACAAGAGACCCAAGAATGAAGGAAAGAAAGAAATACGGTCTTAAGAAAGCTAGAAAGAGCCCACAGTTTTCAAAGAGATAGTACAAAGAACCGAATATATGGTTATCAAAACCTCTCAGATTTATTCTGGGAGGTTTTTATTGTCTCATGAGAGGATAACTTGTGTGTGATTTCCAGTAATGATAAAACATTGAAAAATGGAATGGTATTCATTCGCTTTTTTTTCAATATTCATCCTGAATTGAAACAATTTCAATAACTGCGTTAAATCTATGTTAAATCATTTAATCTTTAGTTAACATAGAGCTCATTTCGCTGTATCATTAGGTGGAAATCTATTGAACTTAATTTGGAGGGACACTTTTGGATATTAACATGATAATAGGACTATTAGGTGGTCTAGGCCTTTTCCTGTATGGTATGAAGATGATGGCGGATGGTCTGGAAAATGCGGCAGGGTCCAGACTGAAATTTATACTTAACAAAGTCACTGCAAATCCCATAAGCTCAGTTATTGTTGGAGCGATTGTCACTGTACTAGTTCAGTCCAGTTCAGCGACTACAGTTATGGTCATCGGGTTTGTGAACTCGGGACTTCTCAATCTGGTCCAGGCAACTGGAATCATCATGGGTGCAAATATCGGAACGACTACCACAGCTTTTCTTGTTTCTATGAATATTGATGCGCTGGTGCCGATTCTATTATTTACTGGTTCTGTTCTCTTTCTTTTCACAAAGGCGAAGAAGAGAAGAGACCTTGCCAGTATTCTTCTGGGATTCGGTATTCTGATGCTGGGTATGGAGCTCATGAGTGAAGCCATGTATCCTCTGAGAGAATCAGAAGCCTTCAAGACTCTGATTGTCACAGTCGGACATAAGTGGTACCTTGGAATCCTTATCGGACTAGGGCTCACCATGCTGGTACAGTCCAGTTCAGCCACTACAGGAGTTCTTGTAGCGCTGACAACTACAGGCAGCATTACAATACAGATCGCTTTCCCACTGATTCTAGGTGCGAATGTAGGTACATGTATCACAGCCCTCCTGTCATCCATAACAGCCAATAAAATGGCGAAGAAAGCAGCTGTAATCCATCTGCTGTTTAATATCATCGGAGCGATAATTTTCCTTCCGCTTGGAAAGTATCTCATGGAGATTGTTACATTCATCTCTCCAGAAAGCGTAAAGCTTCAGATTTCATTCCTGCATCTGATCTTCAATGTATCCAACACCATAGTGCTACTGCCATTTGCTGGTCTACTGATCAGGCTTGCGCAGAAAGTCATTGGAGATGAAGAAGACAAAGAGTCTGAAATACTTGACAGAAGACTGCTTCTTACACCAAGTATTGCAGAAGGACAGGTAATCCTTGAAACAGTTAAACTTGCACAGCTTGCGCAGGAAAATGTGAAACTGGCTACAGAGGCATTTGCAACTGATGATATGAAAAATGTGGATCTTGTTTATAAAAATGAAGCGAGAATCAATGAAGTGACGGAAATCATCACCAATTTCCTCGTACAGCTTTCAAGCAGCGATCTCAATGTAAATGAATTTGGAAGGGTAGGAGACACCTACCATGTTCTCAATGATATTGAAAGAATCGGTGACCATGCAGAAAACATCATGGAGCTTGCAGAGGAAAGAAACAGAAAGAATGTGGAAATCTCTGATGAGGCTCGTGAAGAGCTGAAAGCGATTTATGATTATACGAACCTTGCCATGGATATTGCCATCGAAAGTTACAAGGAAGATAACAAGGAAAAGGCATTATCCATCATACAGGTGGAAAGCAGAATCGATGCCCTTCAGAAGGAATACAGAGATGCCCATATCAGAAGACTGAATGCGGGCAGATGTAGTGCTCTTGCGGGAATCCTGTTCCTTGACCTGATCTCTAACATGGAAAGAATCGGTGACCATTCCAAGAATATTGCAGATACTGTTTCTGAAATTAAAGAAAGAGATTAAAAGATAAAATCGCTCTGAATCCATGTGATTCAGAGCGATTTGTTATTTGTTAAGCATAAAAGATATACCAGGTTAAGTTTAGGTTAATTATAGAAAATCCAGATGACTATCCCTGTTGAATAGTAGTAAAATTAACATGGAATAATAATTGTATGCAGATGAAAAGGGGTTAATTTTGAACATGAATATGCTTATTGCGCTTCTCGGTGGACTTGGTTTATTTCTGTATGGAATGAACATGATGGGTGATGGTCTGGAAAATGCAGCCGGATCAAGGCTCAAGTTTATTCTTGGAAAAGTGACATCCAGTCCAGTGAAAGCTGTGGCTGCAGGTGTATTTGTGACAGCACTCATACAGTCTAGTTCAGCTACCACGGTCATGGTGGTGGGGTTTGTGAACTCGGGTCTCTTAAACCTTGTTCAGGCCACAGGGGTGATCATGGGGGCCAACATCGGAACGACGATCACGATCTTTCTTGTTTCGCTGCATGTGGATGCGATTATCCCAGTTTTTCTTTTTGCTGGCTCAATTCTGGTTTTATTTTCCCGAGCAAAGAAAAGAAGAGATGTAGCATCGATCATTTTAGGCTTTGGTGTCATGATGCTTGGTATGAAGCTGATGAGTGATGCCATGTATCCTTTGAGAGATTCAGAGGTTTTCAAAGATCTGATCATTACATTAGGACATAAGTGGTATCTGGGTCTACTGATTGGTCTTGGTATAACACTTCTTGTCCAATCCAGTTCTGCCACCACAGCGCTTCTTGTGGCGCTGACGACTACAGGCAGTATTACAATCCAGATCGCTTTTCCGTTCATTCTGGGTGCCAATATAGGAACCACGATTACAGCTGTTCTATCCTCAATTACAGCAAACAAGACCGCAAAGAAAGCGGCAATGGTGCATGTGCTGTTCAATATAATTGGTGTGATTATACTTCTGCCGTTTGGTGCTTTTCTGATTCGGATTGTAGCGGTCATGGTACCTGAAAGTATAAGGTATCAGATTTCTTTTCTCCATCTTTTCTTTAATGTGATCAGTACATTGATCCTACTTCCATTTGCGGGAACGTTGATAAAACTTGCTAACATGATTGTAGGAGAAGAGTATGAGGTTGAGAATCCGATACTGGACAGAAGACTGCTTCAGACACCAAGCATTGCAGAGGGGCAGGTTGTACTGGAAACAGTGAAACTTGCAGAACTTGCAAAGATTAATGTGAAAATGGCTACTGAAGCATTCCTTGAAAATGATGTCTCGAAATTTGATCTGATTACGGAAAATGAGACGAAAATTGATGAAATAACACTGATCATCACAAAATTTCTTGTTGAACTTTCTGCAAATGAGGTGGCTGTGGAGGAATATAGAAGAATCGGTCATACGTACCATGTGTTGAATGACATTGAAAGAATTGGTGATCATGCGGAAAATATTCTGGAGCTGGCTGTGGAAAGAAACAGAAACACTGTGGAAATCACGCCAGAAGGCAAAGAGGAGCTGAAGGTCATCTATGCACTTACTGATCTTGCGCTTCAAACAGCCATCAGAAGCTATGAGACCAGTGACAAAGAGCTGGCCTGCTCCATTATTGAAACAGAAAAGCAAATCGACTTTCTTCAGAAAGAGTATAGAAATGCCCATATTCAGCGGTTACAGGCAGAAAAATGCTCTGCTATATCGAGCATCCTCTTTCTGGATGTGATTTCAAATCTGGAAAGAGTGGGAGATCATTCCAAAAATATAGCAGACACCATAGTTGAATCCTGTGAATAATAAAAAGTAATAACATATAGAGAAAAAAACACAGAGTGTCATCTGCTGACATTTCTGTGTTTTATTGATTAGTTCAGTATTCAAACATCTGATATGAAAACATCACTGATATTTGACTATAGGGTGAGATGTGTTATTAAAGGATATCCTCATAAGTTTTCAATACATCGCAGGATGCGCTTTTGACGGCACGGTGAATCGCTCTTTCCATGACCATGGGTGCTAAGGTGCTCAGAAGATTGAAATCGAAATTTTCTTCGCCTGTTGCCATGACGAAGACTGTATCTCCATCAATCATGGTATGTACTGGCCGTATTGCTCTCGCATAACCGTCATGCGTCATGGAGGCTAGTTTGTTTGCCTGGCTTTTTGTGAGATCAGCATTCGTAAGAATACATCCTATCGTCGTGTTTCCTTTAAAAGAAGCTTCCATCCCTTCAATCATCAGCTCTTCCGTGCTGAGGATGTGATTTTCTTTATGCGGTCCTGCAATAGGGGTGTCCCCCTCATAAATGGTACCAAAAGCATTCACTGCTACGATCGCACCTATTTTCACGTTTCCGATTTCAACAGCATAGGAACCAATTCCTGATTTCATGCTGGAATCAGGTCCCAGAATCTTTCCTACCGTGGCGCCGGTTCCAGCGCCGTAAGAACCGTCTTTATAATTTCTGTTATGCGCATTTAAGCATGCATCATATCCCATTCTCTGATCAGGTCTTCTTTTCGGATCTTTATAACCCAGATCAAAGAGAACGGCTGCAGGGACAATAGGCACTTTGGCAAAACCAGTATCAAAACCGATTTCTCTTTCTTCCAGATACGCCATGACACCGGAAGCTGCATCAAGGCCATAAGCGCTTCCACCTGCGAGGACAAGACCATGAATTTTCTCAATCATCTCTTCTGAACGGATCAGGTCAGTTTCTCTTGTTCCAGGAGCACCGCCCCTTACATCAACACCAGGTGTTGACCCTTTTTCTGAAAGAATAACGGTACAACCGGTACCTTTAGGGTAATCTTCACTGTTTCCGATAAGAAATCCCTGGATTTCATTAATCTCTATGGTCTTCATTTTTTTCTCCTTTCTTCTAGTCATCCGATAGTTTATCTAATCTCATAATATCACAATAAAAGTCGAGATTTGCAGTATTTATGTGCATCAATGTTAAGACTTTATTAAGAAGTCGAGAACTTTGAAAAATAAATAAAATAAATATTTGTGAATGTTTATACGATAAAATGGATGAAAGTGGAATAATTGTAACATGACCTCTGCATAAGTTGGCGGTTTGAGTTGCAGAATGATAACGTTTAATGCAAGAATACCTTCATTAAGCACCGAAAATGAAAGTTCACACTTTTTATAATTCAAATAGACACTCATGGAAGTTTTGCCGATTTAAGTTGCAATGTATGATTATGGAATCCTTGTGTTTTCAAGGCTTTTCAGAGTTTAGGGGGTACTTGATTACTGGAAAACTTATGCTATTATAGAGGTATAGAAGAAGTGGATGAAGCGGAAATCATGAATGAACACCATGCATGATGAAAGTGGAAATTGTTTTAACCGACTACAAGAAATTATAATAAACATTCACTTATAAGGAGTGTAAAAAACACATGAGTAATAAAACAATCATTCTAGGCGTCATAGGTGCTGACTGTCATGCAGTGGGAAACAAAATTCTTGATTATTCACTAACACAAGCAGGATATGATGTGGTTAATATCGGTGTACTTTCTCCACAAGAGGATTTCATCAATGCAGCCATTGAAACCAATGCAAAAGTGATCATGGTATCATCTCTTTATGGACACGGAGAAATAGATTGCAGAGGTATGAGAGAAAAATGCGACGAAGCAGGACTTGAAGGCATTAAGTTATATGTCGGCGGGAACATCGTTGTAGGAAAACAGGATTTCAGTGAAGTGAAGAAAAGATTTATTCAGATGGGATTCGACAGAGTTTATCCACCTGGAACAACTGTAGAGACAGCATTAAACGATCTTGGTGAAGACCTGGGTTTACTTGAGACAGCAATTGGAGCATAAAAATGATGGAAGCATTTCTATTTATTGATTTTGGAAGCACTTATACAAAACTGACAGCAGTGAGTGCAAAGGAAGATCTTATTCTTGCCACAGCAAAATCATATACAACAGTGGAAACAGACGTAATGGATGGTTATGAAGAAGCCTACAAGGATCTTATGACCAGACTGGATAATAGAATAAAATTTATAAAAAAACTCGCCTGCTCATCGGCTGCAGGCGGGTTAAAAATTGTGGCCATAGGACTTGTTCCAGAGCTTACCATGGAAGCAGCTAAAAGAGCGGCGCTTGGTGCTGGAGCAAGGGTCACAGATGTATTCAGCTTTAAGATGAATAAGAGTGAAATCAGACAGATCCAAGAATCTAAAGCTGATATGATTCTCCTGGCGGGTGGAACAAATGGTGGAAACACCGATGTGATTCTGCATAATGCGAAGATGCTGAGAGATGCAGAGATTAAAGTGCCCATCGTGGTTGCAGGAAACAAAAGCTGCAATGATGAAATCACTGATATTTTTGAAGGGTATGTGAATTACCATATAACAGAGAATGTCATGCCGAGCCTGAACAGCATCAACGTGGAACCAGCAAGAGAAGCCATCCGTAAAATCTTCATGAAAAACATCGTGAAGGCAAAAGGGATGGTCCATGTGAAAGAATTTATCAGCGGTATTCTGATGCCGACACCAGCAGCAGTGCTGAAAGCGGCTGAAATTTTAAGCGAAGGAACGAAAGATGAGGACGGGATCGGGGATCTCGCTGTCATTGATATCGGTGGAGCCACAACAGATGTGCATACCATCTGCGAAGGAGCACCAAGTAAGCCTTCTGTCATTTTGAGAGGACTGGAAGAACCCGTCGCCAAGAGAACAGTGGAAGGGGACCTTGGTATGCGCTACTCTGCACTCTCGCTTTATGAGGCGGCAGGAAAGAGGTATCTCAGAAGACATCATCTTGAAAATATTTCTGAAATCGATGTGGGGAAAGAGTTCTCCTATCGTAACCAGCATACGGATTTCATTCCTGTAAAAGAAGAGGATATTGCTTTTGACGAAGTCATGGCGAAAATCTGTGTGGATATTTCCATGAAAAGACATGCAGGAACAGTAACGCAGGTTTACTCTCCTCTTGGAATGATGTATTCCCAGGAAGGGAAAGATCTTATGGAGCTTCCATATCTTCTTGGAACCGGTGGTGTCATCGTCAACTCCAAAAATCCGAAAGAGATTCTGAAAGCAGGACTCTTTCATGAGGAAGATATGGAATCATTAAAGCCCAGACATCCTAAGTATCTGCTGGATGAAATGTATGTACTTTCCGCTTTAGGCCTTCTGGCCATGGTGGATGAAGATAAAGCCCTAAGAATGCTCAAGAAATATATTGTGAAATGTTAGGAGAAAAAAATGGACTTAAAAAATAAAAAACTCACCGAAGATGAATTTTTTGATATCAGAAAAGATGTGCTCACGCACTGGCCTACAGGTAGTGAAGTAGACCTTCAGGAAGCTGTGGATTATCTTAAAAAAGTGCCTGATGAAAAGAATTTTGCAAAGAAGCTCAGGAAGGCAAAAGAAGAAGGGGTGACTCTTGCTCAGCCTAGAGCTGGTGTTGCGCTGATCAGTGAACACATCAAGCTTCTTAATTATCTTGAAGATGAGGGTGGAGCGGATCTTCTTCCTTCCACCATTGATTCCTACACAAGGCAGAACCGATACAACGAATGCCAGGTGGGTATCGATGAATCCCTGAAAGCGGGCAGATCCCTTCTAAATGGATTTCCCGCAGTAAACCACGGAGTGAAGGGCTGTAGAGAAGTATATGAGTCCATCAAGAATCCGATACAGGCAAGACACGGTACACCGGATGCCAGACTTTTAAGTGAAATCATCACCGCTTCAGGATGGACATCCAATGAAGGCGGCGGAATCAGTTACAATATCCCTTATGCAAAGAGTGTCTCCATGGAAAGAACCATACGAGACTGGCAGTATTGTGACAGACTTACAGGATGGTATCAGGAGCAGGGGATCGAGCTCAATCGTGAGCCTTTCGGTCCACTGACAGGAACCCTTGTGCCACCCTCCATCTCAAATACTGTAGCAATTCTAGAAGCGCTGCTCGCTGCTGAGCAG
>DATIRH010000007.1:0-3297 GCA_035469845.1 Proteiniclasticum sp.
AAGTGGAGAAAATCGCACTGGACATCAAACGGAGAATTCGTGAAGATGATACACTTCGATATCGGGACCTCGCCATTCTCTGCAGAAATATAGATTCCTATGAAAATATCATCGTGTCTGTTTTCCGTGAACATGAAATACCAGTATTTCTCGACAAGAGAAGAGATATTGACGGAAGTCCTCTTTCTCAATACATCCTTGCTTTAGTGGAAGTGGCGGATCAGGGGTTCACCTATGACGCATTATTCAAGCTGCTCAAAACAGGACTTACCCATATCACTTCTGAAGAAGTGGATCTACTTGAAAATTATATATTAGCCAACGGAATCAAAGGTGGGAACTTCCAGAAAGAATGGGTTTATCCCTATCCCAATATACACGATGAAAAGCTGAAAACGCATTATCTAGAGCTCTCGAACCAGATCAGAGAAAAGATCGCTTCCGTTTACGGACCGCTAAGAGACAGCATTAAATCGGCTGAGCATGTTCTTGAGGTCACAAAGCTTCTCTATGAACACCTTGAAAACCATGGTGTGCTGTCCAGATCTGTGGAAATCATCAATGAGATCAATGACAAGGAAATAGCCAAGGAGCACAAGGAAGTGGTCAAGGGCATCATTTCCATCTTTGATGACCTGGTAGATGTACTTGGCAGCGAGAAGATGGATATCGAGGTCTATGAGGATATTTTAAGGCAAGCCATGATCAGCTATAAGATCGGACTGATTCCTTTGACACTGGATCAGGTGATTCTAGGCGATGTGGCCAGAGTGAAGAGCGACAGTATAAGAGGTCTCTTCGTGCTAGGCGTCAATGATGGAATATTTCCGAAAACCATTTCTGATGAGGGCATCATCACAGATAAGGACATCGCAAAACTGAAAGAGGAAGGGTTTGATCTCTTCATCGATTCCAAGACAAGGTCCATCTATGAGCAGTTTCTTGTCTATACGGCATTCACCATTCCAAGTGAGTTCTTATCGGTTTCTTATGTTGGAGCGGATATGGACGGGAAATCACAGAGACCTTCTCTTCTCATCGGAAGATTGAAGAAGCTGTTTCCTGAACTTGTAGAAGAGGCCTATATCAATCCTATGGACAAGAAAAGCGGAGACATCAAAGAAGTGGAAGGAAAGGTCGCAACCTTCAACGAGCTCATTAAGGAAATGAGAAGAAATTACCAGGGAGAACCTGTTAATCCATTGTGGGGAGAAGTCTATGAGTGGTTCAGTCAGGATG
Source organism: Proteiniclasticum sp. (assembly GCA_035469845.1). Classification (GTDB taxonomy): domain Bacteria; phylum Bacillota; class Clostridia; order Clostridiales; family Clostridiaceae; genus Proteiniclasticum. Next base: position 1,240 of record DATIRH010000007.1, read on the forward strand.
AGACCTTTAAGGAACGTCTGAAAACCTCGAGAGAAGGACTGAATTATTCCAATCTCGCCAAAAATCTCACAAGAGCATCGGTAAAAAAGCTCTATGGTGATCAGCTCTATATGAGCGTATCAAGGCTTGAAAAATTCACCTCCTGTCCTTTCGCCTACTATATTCAATATGGCCTCAAAGCCAAGGATCGTGCGATGCATGAAGTGACTGCACCTGATGTGGGCACGCTGATGCATGAAGTCATCGACCAGTTCACAGAAGACATCAAGGGAATGCAGATTGCCATGTCTGATGTGGACAAAGGGTTCATTCATGATGCAGTGGATAAGCTTGTAGACCAGGCCATCGAAAAGACCAATACAATCTACAAAAGCTCACCACGGTATAAACATATGGGTGAAAAGGTGAAAAAAATCATCAACAGATCCCTTGAAACCATCACAGCCCAGATTTCTAAGGGGAATTTTGTGCCCATGTTCAATGAACTGGGATTCGGAAAGGCAGGAGAAAAGGAACGAAATAAATTACCAGCACTCTCCATAGAGATTCCTGAAACAGGAGAAGATGCACTTCTAAGAGGAAGAATCGATAGAATTGATGTCATGGAGATGGAGGGCAGGTCCTACATCAGAATCATCGACTACAAGTCCTCCTCAAAGGATGTGTCGTTGAAGGATGTATTCTACGGACTTCAGCTGCAGCTTCTGGTCTATCTGGATGTCATCATGAGAAACTGGAGCAGCATTCTAGACTCACAGGCGGTGCCTGGGGCTGTACTATACTTCCGTCTGGATAATCCGGTCATCAAGGGCAGCATCAACATGACGGATGAGGAAATCGAAGAGAAAGTCATGGAGAGCCTCAAGCTGAAAGGGCTGCTTCTCAAAGATGCCAGGGTGATCCGTAACATGGATAAAGATATTGACGAATTTTCCCTGATCATTCCAGCCAAAATAAAGAATGAAGAAGTGGTTTCCTCCGGGAACCGTTCTGACAAGAATAAAGAAATCATTCTGACGGAAGAGGAATTTGATATTCTAAGAGATTATGTGAGAGAAAGCATCGGAAGAATTCTAAAAGAACTCTTTGATGGCAATATTTCGATCATGCCATATAAGGACAAGGATAAGATTCCTTGCACCTACTGCACCTATAAGAGCATCTGTCAGTTTGACGGTAAAATTTCCGAGAATCACTACAGAAATCTTAAAGCGATACCCATCGACGAACTCTGGGAAAATATGAAAAAGAAGGAGGTGGCGGATCATGGCCAATAATTGGACAGACGAACAGCGCGCAGCCATTGAAACAAGAGGAACCAATCTTCTGGTTTCCGCCGCTGCGGGTTCTGGAAAGACAGCGGTTCTTGTGGAAAGAATCATACAGATGATCACGAAAGACAAAGTGGATATTGATTCACTGCTGGTAGTCACATTTACCAATGCGGCAGCAGCGGAAATGAGAGAACGTATCGGTGAAGCCATCGTAGAAGCCCTTGATCAGAATCCTTCTGACCGTAATCTTGAAAGGCAGCTGTCTCTTCTTAACCGAAGCAGCATCACCACGATCCATTCCTTCTGTCTCGAAATCATTCGGAATAATTTCCACCATATCGGTCTTGATCCAGGATTCAGAATCTCTGATGAAACGGAAGGCGCTATTTTAAGAGAAGAAGCGCTAGAAGACGCCATGGAGGAATTCTACGAAAAGCAGGATCTGGATTTTTTGAATCTTGTGGATGCCTACGGAGGAAAGCAGGATGACAAGTTGCTAGCTGATCTTGTGCTCAGTCTGTATTATTTTATTATGAGCAATCCCTGGCCTTTGAAATGGCTAAGAGAAAAAGTGGAATATTTCAATCTGAAAGATCAGACACTCATGGATTTACCGGTCCTTAAAAACCTCACTCAGGATATTCTAATTTCACTACAGGCATTTGAAGGACCACTGGAAGATGCGCTGGAGATTACAAGGTCCGATGCATTTATAGGCGGTTATGAAGAGGCAATCCTCCAGTCAAGCGAAATCTATTTGTCTTTGAAAGAGATTCTTGAAAGA
>DATIRH010000008.1:0-5071 GCA_035469845.1 Proteiniclasticum sp.
CTGTAATCCAGACCTTCTAATTCAGGAAGAACAGCAGATGCCGCCTTCACTTTCATCTTAGAAAGCTCCTTGGCTCCCTTGAATGCCGCAAGTCTCAGTATCTCTTCATCCACCTTATCTTTTTCGCCAAGGCCTAGGAAAATGCGAATTTTATTATTCTCCATATCCATATGGCTGAAAAGCTCTTCTTCGTCTCCCTTGAAGAGACCTTTGTCCTTTAATTGATTCAGCACCTTTTCAAGTCCTTCAAGTTCCTGATCCTTGCATACAAGAATCAGCTCTGCATCATGATTCTGTCCGATTGTTATTTTCAAATTCATCACCCTTTCAATTATAATATCTATCTTTCATTCTACTATAAGCTCCAGAAAAATAGTAGGTCATTGAAATACATCTATAGTGCCTCTTCAAAATCTCTGTACTACTCTCTCTCACAGCTTGTTTACAGTCTCTTCATTGCTAGAGGTGATTTCAAATGGTATACTAAGTACAATAAAACCAGTTCGGAGGATAGTATAATGGAAAAAATTGCGATATTTACAGATAGTGCCTGTGACTTAAGAGATGAAGATCTCAAAGAATACGGGATCAGGTTACTGCCACTGCAGATCATCTACAAAGACAAAACCTACCGAGATCGTATAGAAATAAGTGCAGATGAAGTCTATGAGAACTTCGAGAAAGAAGTGCCTAAGACCAGTCTTCCAAAAGGAGTCGACATCGATCAGCTGTTCAAGGATCTCATTTCCGACGGTTATACCCACGCCATCGGTGTACTGATTTCAGGAGGACTCTCAGGAACAGCAAATTCTGTGAAACTTGTGGCACAGGAAAATCCGGAAATCGAAACCTTTATATTCGATACCAATAACCTGTCACTGGCTGAAGGTATTCAGGTACTGAACGCGGCAAGAATGGTCAAAGAAGGCAAAACCTTCAACGAAATTATTGAAACACTGCCGAAACTGAGTAAAGCCGTGGATACCTACTACTGCCTGTCCACCCTCGAATATCTCATCAAGGGCGGCAGAATCGGTAAAGTTTCAGGAACCATCGGTCAGATGCTGAACATCAAACCTATCATTTCCGTTAATGAGGAAGGCGTCTATTACACAGTGGACAAAGCCAGAGGAACCAATCAGGCTTACATTAAACTCATAGAAATTCTGAAAGGAAATCTGGAGAAGCATAAATGTAATGTCTGGGTCATGCATGGCGGCGCAAAGGATGAAGCAATTAAAATGGTAGAACGAATCAAGGACCTTCCAGGAATTCTCACTCTGGAATATAATCAGATCAGCCCTGCACTGGGCGTTCATACAGGAAAAGGACTGATCGGAATCTGTCTGGAAAGAGTCACCGAACAATAGTACCTTGACGAAGTTGTAAAGGTATAATACAATCTATTTATGGCTAGGGGTGCTTAACAAGCTGAGAGACATTATGTCAACCCTGTTACCTGATCTGGTTAGTACCAGCGTAGGGAAGCGGATAAACGAAAGTTTTAACTGTTTTACCTCGGTAAAACAGTTTTTTTATTTTATCCTGGCCTTTTTAAAAGGAGGTACAAAAAATGAATCCATTTCTAAGCAGTGCCAAAGAGGCGCTAAACACACTGATTTCCGAACCTGCTTCTCTTGCCGCCCTGGTGATCGTCCTTATGATGATTATCTTCATCATGGTGGTGAAAAAAGTGAAGCTCACTCCTCTGCTCATGGCGCAGATCAGTATTTCTGTGGCCATATGTGCTGTACTGAATGCATTTCCAATGTTCAGAATGCCGCAAGGTGGTAGTGTGACTCTTGCATCCACTCTTCCCATCATCATCATGGCTTATGCCTATGGACCAGAGGTGGGTATGCTGACAGGATTTCTCTTTGGCGTAGTCAATCTGTTCCTGGGACCATACATCATACATCCCCTTCAGACGCTGCTTGATTATCCACTGCCATTTATGCTGGTAGGCGCATCAGGGTATTTTAAAAACAGATACCTGGGCAGCATCGTCGGTCAGAGCTTAAGAGTGTTCATGCACATTCTCTCTGGAGTGATCTTCTTTTCTTCCTACGCACCGGCAGGTAGCCAGGAAGGGCTGGGACTCTGGATCTATTCCACAGGATACAACGGTTCATTCGTTGCAGTGGAACTGATCATTCTTCTTGTGATTCTTACAGTAATCCCTTGGGAGAGATTCATGAAAGTCCTTAACAGGACAAAACCAAAAGCGTCCATGAGACATACAACGAGCTAGACATTCAGAAAAATTATAAAACAGAAAAAACATAAATAAAAATCGCCAGAGATAATTTAAATTATCCTGGCGATTTTTCTGTTTCTATTTAACTGGTCTCTCTCAAATTCCTGTTCCTGTTTCACTCTTGTTCTTATAGGAACGGAATCACTTTTCTCTTCACAGCCTTGTTTCTTGCATACACTTCAGCGTCATCATTTCTGAACGCTTCCATGATTACATCATATTCAGGATTGGTTGCCGCAAATCTTTCTGCTTGGCCCGCCTCCAGATGCTCTGCAAACTCCGGATTGATCGGCAGTTCTGCAAGAAGTGGAAGTCCCATCTTCTCTGCCTGACTCAGCGCTGTATTTTTGGAGAAGACATTCATGCGCTCCCCACTTTGACTGCATGTGATGTAGGACATGTTCTGAATAACTCCTTTTACAGGAATCTCCAGTTTTTCCGCCATATTGACAACTTTCTGAACAATCATGGAAACCATATTCTGAGGTGTGGATACTACCACAAGATAATCTACAGGGAACTGTTCCATGATGGTCATAGCCACATCACCAGTGCCTGGAGGCATATCTATGAGCAGATAATCCAGCTCACCCCAGTCTGTATCCGTAAAGAGCTGAACGAGCACATTACCAAGAACTGGACCTTTCCATAGAAGAGGTTCCTCTTCATCGATCATGAAGTTCATGGAAATAGACTTGATCCCTAGACCCGTTTCAACAGGAATGAACTTGAATACATCTTCCACATCTGTGGGTGCATATCCTGTTCTTTCCTTTTCCAGTCCAAAGAATCTTGGCATGGATGGACCTGTGATATCTCCATCCAGAACGCCGACTTTATATCCAAGCTTTCTAAGCTGCACCGCTAAAACACCAGTGACTGTAGATTTACCGACACCGCCTTTTCCACTTATAACCCCTACGACGTGCTTGATCTTACCGTATTTCGGCTTGATCAGATCACACTTCATATCTTTTAAACATTTATTCTTCACTGCGCATGTTGCACACTTTACCATATATTGTACCTCCTAGTATCCTTCAGGTTTTGTATCTGAAATGATGGTTTCCCATCCTTCCATATCATTGACATAATTTCCGAGGATATAGTATGTTTTGCCTTCGATATCAGTATTCATTTGTAGTGTCACTTCCGCTTTATAGACTATAGTAGTATACCCTTGGGTCTTGACCTCAAGGACTGCATCTGCTGTTTCTCCATGAGAAAGAACAACTGCACCTTGCTTTAAGGCTTCTTCCCTGAAAAGTTCAATGTCTCTTGAAAGCTGATACTTCAAAGTTTCTACATCGTCATAAAATTTAATGCCAACGCTCTTCCCATTATACTCTTCTTTGACCATTTTGATAAGGTCTATGAAAGAGCCATAATAGATTTCCTCGAAGAACTTCGGTTTTCTAATACTGTACAGATTCTGAATCAGATTATTGTCGATACGGTCTGTTACCGAATAGCTTCCTTCATCGTTATAGAAGTTCGCCAGATCCTGATCAGAAACCCCCGCCACATAATTGTAATAAACCACGTGACCCTCCATGTCGTGAATTTCAAATATATAGTCCGGTTCATGAGAAATAATCTTTTCTGCTTTCGTTGCAGAAGAGAGGCTCTCATACAATCCACTTATGGTGCTGTTGTCTGTGACGATAAATCTGAACCCCTTATCCCGGGTGCTCTGAATGATGATTTTACTGATTTCCTGAGATTTCATAAACTCGAAATCTGTATTTTTGAATCCATACTTCACTTTCAGCGAATCAAGTCTGGTGCAGCCGCTTAAAATAAGCAGTGAAAGAACCAGAAAAGCTGCAATTCTTTTCTTACTTGTCTTCAACCTTACTCAACTCCTTGATGATATTCGCAAGATGCGCAAATCTTTCAACAGTCAGTGTTTCTCCTCTTGCTTTCAGATCGATGTCCGCTTTATCCAGCACCTTTTCAATGAGATCTTTGGAATAGCCCATAGCCTTCAGATTATTAACCAGAGTCTTTCTTCTCATGGTGAACGCCTGTCTCACAATCTTAAAGAACAGTACTTCATCCGTGACTTCCGCTCTTGGCTTCGCAAGCTTTGTCAGTCTTATGACAGTGGAATCCACCTTCGGTCTGGGTACAAATGATTCGGGAGGAACTGCTCTTACGATCTTGCTGTCGCAGTAATACTGGACAAGGACGGACAACGCGCCGTAATCCTTTGTGCCTGGTCCTGCATTCATACGCTCCGCCACTTCTTTCTGAATCATGATCGTCAGTGAATGAAAATCCGTCTTGTCATTCAGGATCTTCGTGATGATCGGTGTCGTCAGATAGTAGGGCAGATTTGCCACAAGCTTAATGGACTCTCCATCAGCCAACTGCTCCAGATCCACTTTTGTGGCATCGTCATTGATCAGAACTAAATTATCATAGTCCTTTAATTCCTCTTCTAAAATCGGAATCAGCTTCTTGTCCAGCTCGATGGCAGTGACTTTACCCGCTGCTTCCAGAAGTCCTCTTGTAAGCGTTCCTACGCCAGGCCCGATTTCAATCACATGGTCTTCTTTGCTTATATCAGCACCCTTTATAATATCCTCTACAATGCTCATATCTACAAGGAAATTCTGACCCAGACTTTTTGTGAATCTGAATCCATATTTCGCTACTATATCTCTTGTTGAATTATTCATACTTGTACTCCTCAAAGTTGCTTTCAATTGCTTTTTCGAATTCTTCCTTGGTTATTTTAAATGAATTGAGTCTGGACAGAAAAGAAGAACTATTTCCATAGCCAATCCCTAATGCTTTTCCCATGATCTG
>DATIRH010000009.1:0-2956 GCA_035469845.1 Proteiniclasticum sp.
CCGTTCGGTTTTCCACCAAGTCCAACATTCACACTTCTCAGTGCACGGTCATTCATGTCCATGACTCTCTTGAAGAGAATTCTTCTCACATCGATATTCAGTTTGTTTCCCTGATGAACATGATTGTCGATGACTGCTGAAAGCAGATTATTGGTTGTGGTGATGGCATGCATGTCACCTGTGAAATGAAGATTGATGTCTTCCATAGGAACAACCTGAGCGTATCCGCCGCCTGCAGCGCCACCCTTGACACCGAATACAGGTCCTAGAGACGGTTCACGAAGAGCAATTATCGCATTCTTTCCGATTCTTGTCAGCGCCTGTCCAAGTCCAACCGTTACTGTGGACTTTCCTTCTCCAGCAGGAGTCGGATTGATTGCAGTCACCAGAATCAGTTTTCCGTCCTGCTTATGCTCTTCTCTCTTAAGAACATCCAGCGAAATCTTCGCCTTATACTTACCGTAAAAGTCCAGATCATCCTCTGTAAGTCCCATTTGTCCTGCTACATCTCTGATGTGCAGCATAGTTGATTCCTGTGCGATTTGAATATCTGTTTTCAATATGTACCTCCTAAAATTCTGCTCAATTATTTTATTGTTTTTTTAACCCTGCCATAAATCTTTCACGGTCCACCACTGCTCTCTCATGAACAGCCTGGCCGATCAGTGTCTCTCCATCATAGGCTTCTATGGTGAAACTCACCTTTCTGCCATGGATTTCTCTTAATGTCGCTTTCGCTCTCACTTTATTTCCCACGGGTGTCGCTTTGAGATGGGAAATCTCCATTCTTGTTCCAACAGTTGTTTCACCTTCTGCCAATAAAGGCTTTACAAGTTCTTTGGCAGTATATTCCATCAGCGCCACCATGGAAGGTGTCGCATAAACCGGAAGATCTCCCGACCCGTGAAACTCTGCTGTATCTTCTTTTCCAACGATTCTTGATTCTTCAAATGCCATTCCAGGTAGAAATTCGTCTGTCATAAAACCTCCAATTCCATACTATTATAACATCTCTTCTTTGGGATTGAACAGGCTACCCGAAGTTTTGTAATCATTTACATCTGTCTGCAAAATAATAGGCAGAAAAACTGCCTATTATTTTTTATATTTCCAATCAGCTTTCAGGTACGGGTCTACCCTCAAAGTCCTGATCTTCAATCTTTACTTCTGTTTCTATTACCGGTACTTTCTTGGCCTGCTTCACCGGGATGGCGTCCGCATGGACACGTTTTGTGATTTCACCGGTGGTGAAGAGTTCTTCAAACTCAGCCGCTTCGATCTTTTCAAATTCCAGAAGCTTAGCTGCCAGTATATGAAGTTTATCGATGTTAGCAGAAAGAATTTCCCCCGCCTTATTATAGGCGGTATCCACCAGTTCCTTCACTTCATCATCGATGAGCTCGCCCATCTTTTCCGAGAAGTTCTTGGATTTGGAGAAGTCTTTTCCAAGGAATACTTCCTGGTCTTCGCCAAATGAAATGGTACCCACTTTATCGCTCATACCATATTCAGTAACCATGGATCTTGCAATCTTTGATACTCTGTCGATGTCATTCTTGGCGCCTGTGGAGATGTCTTTTAGAATCAGTGATTCTGCAACTCTACCACCCAGGAGCATCACCATCATATCCAGAAGCCTTGATTTGCTCATATAGGAGCGATCTTCCGTTGGCAGATGCATTGTGTAACCGCCAGCCATTCCTCTAGGAATGATGCTGATCTGATGAATCGGATCCATGTTCGGAAGCACTCTGCCGATGATGGCATGTCCCGCTTCATGGTAGGCCGTAAGTCTTCTTTCATGGTCGGAAACCAGTCTGGATTTCTTCTCCGTACCTGCAATGACTCTTGTGACGGCTTCATCCAGTTCTCTCATGGTGATGAATTTCTTGTTGGCTCTGACGGCAAGAAGCGCAGCTTCATTGGTCAGGTTCTCAAGGTCTGCTCCTGTAAAGCCTGTGGTCATCTGTGCCAGGGCACTGAGATTCACATCTTCCCCGAGAGGCTTCTTCCTGATATGTACTTTGAGAATCTCTTCTCTTCCCTTTGCATCGGGATAACCGACTGCAATCTGTCTGTCAAATCTACCCGGTCTAAGAAGTGCGTTATCCAGGATATCTGGTCTGTTGGTTGCCGCAATCATGATGATTCCTTCATTGATGCCGAAACCGTCCATCTCTACAAGAAGCTGATTCAGCGTCTGCTCTCTTTCATCATGTCCTCCGCCGAGTCCTGCGCCTCTCTTTCTACCCACAGCATCGATTTCATCGATGAAGATGATACAAGGGGAGTTTTTCTTGGCCTGTTCGAACATGTCTCTTACTCTTGATGCTCCGACACCGACGAACATTTCAACGAAGTCTGAACCTGAAATACTGAAAAACGGTACGTTGGCTTCTCCTGCCACCGCTTTTGCAAGCAGTGTCTTACCTGTACCAGGAGGTCCTACAAGGAGGATTCCTTTTGGAATTCTTGCACCAAGGTCCAGGTATTTCTTCGGATTCTTCAGGAATTCAACTATTTCTTCCAGTTCGTATTTTTCTTCTTCTGCACCAGCAACATCTTTGAATGTCACCGATTTATTGTCCGGATTCGCCATTTTCGCCCGGCTCTTTCCGAAATTCATGGCGCTTTTATTGCTGTTGCCCATGCTCTGATTCTGCTTGTTCATGAAAATCAGGAACATGGCTACACCACCAAGTAGAAGCACTGGGGTCAGAAGGGTCCAGACGGAAAAGGTGGACCGAGGAGTATATCTTTCTATGACTACCTCATTCCCTTCGTCATTTAAAAACTGGGCTAGTCTTTCAGGTGCTGCCACAGTTGTGAAGGTAGTACCATCGGATTTGATTCCTTTGATGGTCATCCCGTCACTTGAGATATTGATTTCTTTTATATTGTCTGCTTTGTATTCAGTTGTGAATTCATTAAACGAAATGGAATTCAGCTGATTGTC
>DATIRH010000010.1:0-2997 GCA_035469845.1 Proteiniclasticum sp.
GAAAGCGGAAATTCTGCTCAGACGCTGCTCGGTGTTACAGGGTCGGGTAAAACTTTTACCATGGCCAATATCATCGAAAGAACGCAAAGACCGACACTGGTTCTGGCGCATAACAAAACCCTGGCAGCTCAGCTGACCTCAGAGTTTCGAGAATTCTTTCCAGGCAGCGCCGTTGAATATTTTGTTTCCTACTATGACTATTATCAGCCTGAAGCCTATGTTGCTCAGACAGATACCTATATTGAGAAAGACTCTTCCATCAATGAAGAGATTGATAAACTGAGGCATTCAGCGACATCAGCTCTATTTGAACGCCGTGATGTCATCATTGTGGCCTCTGTCTCCTGTATTTACGGGCTGGGTAATCCGGACGATTACAGAGATCTTTCCATTTCACTCAGACCTGGGATGAATAAGGACAGAGATGATGTGATCCGGAAGCTCGTTGAAATTCAGTATGAACGTAACGACATCGATTTTTCGAGAGGTTCTTTCAGGGTCCGCGGGGATATTCTTGATGTGATCCGGGCCAACGAATCCACAAGAGGAATCCGAGTGGAATTCTTCGGAGATGAAATCGAAAGAATCAGGGAGTTCGACGTTTTAACAGGTGAAATCATTCATGAACTTTCGCATATCGTATTTTTCCCGGCTTCTCACTTTGCCACTTCCTATGATAATCTTCAAAGAGCAATCAAGGAGATTGAAGCGGAGCTGGAAGTGAGAATCAAGGAACTGAACAGTCAGGATAAGCTTCTAGAAGCCCAGAGGCTTCGGCAGAGAACCAATTTTGATATTGAAATGATGATGGAGATGGGGTACTGCTCAGGCATCGAAAATTATTCGAGAATCCTTGATGGAAGACCACCTCACACACCGCCCAAGACGCTGATTGATTATTTTCCAGAGGATTTTCTGCTCTTCATCGATGAATCCCATGTCACACTGCCTCAGCTAAGAGCAATGTATGCAGGGGACCGTTCGAGAAAAGAGAATCTGATCGAATACGGATTCAGACTTCCTTCCGCATATGACAACAGACCGTTGAAGTTCGAGGAATTTGAAAAGAAGATCAAACAGGTGCTTTTTGTTTCAGCGACGCCTTCCAAATATGAGAAGGAACATTCCAAAGTGGTTGCAGAGCAGATCATCCGTCCTACGGGGCTCATGGACCCTGTGGTGATCATAAAGCCTGTAAAGGGTCAGATCGATGATCTGTATGGTGAAATCAACAAGACCGTCGAGGCGGGCTTCAGGGTGCTGATCACGACGCTGACCAAACGTATGGCGGAGGATCTTACCAAGTACTTCAAGGAACTCCGTGTGAAGGTCGCATACATGCACTCGGACATCGATACCATGGAAAGAATGAGAATCATCAGAGACCTGAGACTGGGTGAAATTGATGTTCTTGTGGGCATCAATCTTCTGAGAGAAGGTCTGGATATTCCTGAAGTTGCCCTGGTGGCGATCTTAGATGCGGACAAGGAAGGGTTTTTAAGATCTGAGACTTCTCTGATACAGACCATAGGACGAGCCGCTCGTAACAGTGAAAGCAAGGTCATTCTCTATGCGGACAGAATCACAAATTCCATGGAGAAAGCCATGTCGGAAACGACACGTAGAAGAAAAATTCAGGAAGAATATAATATCAGGAACAATATAACGCCTACATCAATCCAGAAAGACATCCGAAATGTACTGGAAATATCACAGATTGTGGATGTAATCACAGAATTCGAATCTCTGGAAGAAGCTGTGCAGTATAATGAGGCGAATCTTGAAAAAACAATCAAAAAGCTGGAACTTGATATGTACAAGGCTTCCAAGGAACTGGAATTTGAGAAGGCCGCCTACATTCGTGATGAAATCGCTAAAATGAAGAAAGAACTGATCAGAAACAGAAAAGGTTAGTTTCGGATATAATGGAGAGAAAATGAAGAATATAGTAATCAAAGGTGCAAAAGTCAATAATCTTAAAAACATCAGCCTGGAAATACCAAGAGATAAACTTGTTGTATTTACAGGGTTGTCAGGTTCGGGAAAATCATCCCTGGCTTTTGACACACTTTATGCAGAAGGGCAGAGACGCTATGTGGAATCTTTGTCCTCTTACGCGAGACAATTTTTAGGCCAGATGGATAAACCGGATGTGGAATCCATTGAAGGACTCAGTCCATCCATTGCCATCGACCAGAAGACCACATCCAAAAATCCCAGATCTACAGTGGGTACAGTGACAGAAATCTATGATTATTTAAGACTCCTGTATGCAAGACTTGGCGTTCCTCACTGTCCGATCTGCGGAAATGTGATTTCCTCCCAGAGTGTGGATCAGATGGTGGACAAGATTCTGGAGCTTCCCGAAAAGACGAGAGTCCAGATTCTTGCTCCTATGATCCGTGGGAAAAAGGGAGAGCATGAAAAGGTATTTGAAACCATCAAGAAGGCTGGATATGTGAGAGCCAGGGTAGATGGAACCGTCATCGACATCTCCGAAGAGGAAGTGAATCTGAAGAAGACATTGAAGCATGATGTGGAGGCGGTCATCGACCGTCTTGTGATCCGTGAGGACATCAAAGGAAGACTTTCAGAGTCCATCGAACAGGCACTGAAGCTTGGCGAAGGAACGGTCATCGTCAGCATCATTGATGGAGAAGATCTCAGGTTTTCTGAAAAGTTCGCCTGTCCTATCCATAATATCGGTATTGAGGAGCTGGAACCAAGGCTCTTCTCCTTCAACGCGCCTTATGGAAAATGTGAGCATTGCGATGGACTGGGTACACTTCTTGAGATTGATGAAAATCTGGTCATTCCGGATCGAAAGAAAAGCATCATGGAAGGAGCCATCGCTTCCTGGGGAGACGGAAGACTGAAGGAAGATTCATGGACCTACGGAATTCTTCAGGCACTGTCCAAGAAGTACAAATTCGATCTTGATAAACCGATCAAGGATCTGCCGGAAGATATCGTGGAGATTCTTCTTTACGGCACCAG
>DATIRH010000011.1:0-18070 GCA_035469845.1 Proteiniclasticum sp.
TATCAGATTCATCACCAGCGAGTTCCATATACACTGTCGTGCTATTCGCATCGAAGGAAGCGAAGTAGATAATGGTTTTGATTCCTTTGCTGTTAGCGTCAGTGACGAAATAGCCTGCTGTAACTGGAATGCCGTTGATTACAGAAATATCCTCATCTCCTATGACTACGGTATCAGTTACTGGGTGTCCGTTTGCGGAGAGGATAATTTTCATATTTCCAGTATCACCCTCGAAGTGCATAAACGCATTGTCTGAAGAGCGGAAAGTTGCGGATCCGATAACCGGCAATACACCAAAGAGAACATGGTTCTCCTCTTCTCTGAACTCACGGTTAATAGCGTCCCCCCAGTCAGTATCCCATGCGAATGCAGCTTCGCCTACACTGCCACCTTTGTAGAAACTCAATGTATTTCCGCTGCCCAAATCCGCAGTTAGCGTTTTGCCGTCAAACCATCCCACATTGTTACCGAACACCCAGGCGATAGCCACGACGAGAACGAATAAAGCGCCTATGGGAGCGAGCCACTTTCGGTTGAACATAGTTTTATTCATAGAAAACACCTCCTCTTTTTCAGATTGCCCAATGTGAGCGCGGGCCAGTATGGAGTCGAACATCCTCACCTGAGCGGTTTCGTCAGGCTCTATCTTGCTCCAGGATTCAAAAATTTTCTTATTTTTCATGGAAGTCATCACCTAACCTTTCTTTCAGGAGGATACGCGCTTCGTGTAAATGATTTCGGATAGTCGATTGCGGTTTATCGAGGATTTTTGAAATCTCAGGTGTGATGTAGCCTTCGTAGTAGTAAAGATAGACCACAGTCTTATACTTGTCGGGCAAACCCATGATAATTTCAAAAGTGCCATCAAATTCAATATCCCACACGCCATGGAGGTTTTCGTAGTCCGTCAAGTCCTGGCTCTTGCGAAACCAGTGTCGCAGACTGTTCTTACAGACATTTGACGCGGTTCTGATTAGCCACGCCTTCTCATGCTCTGGGCTCTCAAAAACCGTGCCGGACTTAATCATCTTATAGAAAGTGTCGGAAACGGCGTCTTCTGTATCAGAAGGATTCTTCATAAAGGCGAAGCAGACACGATAGACTGTTTTCACATGGCGAGTATAAATCTCCGCAATCTCTTTGTCCGTATGTAACAAATATTTTGCCATCGCTTACCATCCTTTCACTACTAACACAATCGAACAGGCTAAAGTGCCGGATACTATCAGAAATAATTTTCGATAAAAAATTAGCGGGGTATTCTAACACGCCGCCGGACTGTAATGAAAAAAACATTAGGAACTCTAGAATTTCCCGGAAATTTGTTATGTCTACATCATTCATATTCCCATTTACTTATTTTTCGCAGAATAATGATCTTTTACCATGGATAAGCTGACAGCAATCAAAGCAATTCCAAGTGCGATGATCGTGTTATTTCTCTTATTTTCTACAAAAGATTTTGATATCCCCATGTAAATCCATATTACTCCCAGTATCACATTTATAATACTGCTCAGTTTCCTTCTATTATTACGCTTCCTCTTTTCTTCTAACATATTAATCTCCTTTTTATATGCTCATTGATCTATTCAATTATTGGAATTTTATGAGTGCTTTAAAATAATACATATATCCTTTTAGGTTTTGATGTGATCTATAATCAGCCTTTGAAAACTTTCACACCCCAAAACGGTCTTGCTTCAACTTCTTCAGAAGATTCCCATGTTGGATCTTCTAATACAATCCACTTCTCTGGATATTTAAAATTAAAGCTCATTTCATTGACGGTATAGGTTTATTCTGAATATCCTTCATAACTATATTTATACTCAGAAGAACCCACACATCTTTTACTGCAAGCGATCAGCATGATAATCATAATAAGAAATATTGATACACACGGTATAATACTCTTTTTCACCATCTTTACTTTCACCTGTGTATTAAAATATTGATATCCATACATTATCTACTCTTTTATTTTTTATATATTTATCAACCCATAATTTTTTATTCACTTTTAAAATAAGCTTATATTTTCATCATATAATATTAGTTAACATTTTCTTCCTAGAATAAATCAATATATCTATTGATTACTATCTTCTTATTATATTACTTTTATTAAATTTTATCATATGTATTGATACTTTACTAATATATGTAATTCTGAACTGATTGAGAGGACACGTTGACCTGAACTATAAACGAATGTAGTTTTTTTCTGCACTCTGTCCGCAATGTGATATAATAAAGATATAAATAATTTCGACAGATATTACCGCTTTTAGAGGTGAAGAAAAATGAAACGGATATTAGACGAGCATTTAATCTATGAAATATTATCGGTGGTCGAGGAGATTCCTGAGGGAAAAGTTGCAACTTACGGTCAGATTGCTAGATTAATTGGAAGAGAAAAAAACTCCCGGCTTGTAGGTAGAGTGCTGCGCATGTCGGAATTTTACGGAAGCTACCCTTGCCACAGAGTGGTGAATCACGCCGGGAGATTGGCACCAGGTTGGAGAGAACAAAGATATCTGCTAGAGGATGAAGATGTGCCAATGAAGGATGAAACACATGTGGATATAAAAGTCTGTCAATGGAACTATTGAGTACGCTGTGCGAAAATGTGGGATGCAACGTGAAACACCGATTTATCGGTAATCTCAAGAACAGGATGCCGGGTTAAACATCAACCGAAAATAAGGTTTTGATATAATCTTACAAAATACATCAGAGTCAATGGAGGTTACAATGGAAAATAAATTACAGCTAAATGATGGTACTCCTATGCCAATACTGGGACAGGGTGCCTGGTATATGGGAGAAAATCCCACTCAGCGATCAGATGAAATTCAGGCATTAAGTCAGGGTGTAAGCTTAGGCATGACCCTCATTGATACAGCAGAAATGTATGGTGAAGGCTTGTCTGAAATACTGGTGGGTGAAGCGATAAAAAAATTCAAACGAGAAGATCTCTTCCTTGTGTCCAAAGTATATCCATATAACGCGGGGCGAAAAAACATCTTCGATTCCTGCAGAAAGAGTCTGGAAAGATTAGATACACCTTATTTAGATCTATACCTTCTTCATTGGCGGGGTTCAGTACCACTATCAGAAACCATCACCTGTATGGAAGAACTGAAAGAGGAAGGACTCATTAGGAACTGGGGTGTCTCCAATTTTGACACGGATGATATGAAAGAACTTCTCACACTTCCTCATGGAGACCAGTGTAGAGTGAATCAGGTGCTATATAACCTAGGTTCTCGTGGTATTGAATATGATCTTCTACCCTTACTGAAATCTCATGGTATTGCTCTTATGGCCTATTGCCCTTTGGCCCATGATGCTAGAACCAGAAAAAGAATTACATCAGTTCCTGCAGTCAAAAGCATCTCTGAAAGGCTGGAAATCACTCCAGAACAGCTGATGCTCGCTTTTCTTCTGGCACAGGAGAATGTCTGCGCCATTCCCAAAGCCTCATCCCCTGAACATATCAGGAAGAATGCGGATACAATCCATATAGAATTAAGTGATGAAGATCTGCAGCTGCTTGATTCTCACTTCCCTGCTCCAACCAGAAAGGTTTTTCTGGAGATGCTCTGATGTCTGTAAACAGATATGAAATGGCTAAAAGCCGGAAACTGTAATGAATTCTCATTTTCAGTTTCCGGCTTTTCAATTTTTATTGAACACCACTTTCCAATTCGCGTTCCATGAATATGATCTTTAATGCTAAGGATGCTTTGACTTTCTGTATAGAAAGATATGATTTAGAAATCTATAGCGTCTTCTATGATTTTTTATTCATTGGAGTGGAATATACTCCAGCCAAGGTCATGATCAATGCCACAGGTAAAATGACAAACAGAAGATTGAGCTTTTTGAGTGATTCTACATTTGTCACATCTTTCTTTTCTCCTTCTTCTACTGCCTCCGCTGGACTTCCTTCATCGACATATACCACATCGCCATAGCGCTCTCTGAATTCATTTTTATATTCATCCATATAGTTTTTGTCCACATAGACGATGACTCTTGACTCTCTCTTGCTCTCTCCGAATCCGGTAAGTTCTCCATCTATAGACGTCCATCCGATTCCAGCAGCGTAAACCATCGGATCTTTCAAAATATATTCATTAAGAATCTCCTCATGGACCTTTAACAAGGTTTCCTGCGAAATGCTTCCAGTTCCGAAAGATACCCCACTCTCGTCTATCAGCATGTTTCTTACTACATCTTCCTTCTCCCTATCTAGTAAAAGAATGGTCAGTTTTTCCGATCCATCTGTACTATAGACGGATGAGACGTAATCCGGATATCCGTTTTCTTCCCAGTGCTGAAACAATGCCTGCACATTCTGAAACTCTCCTGAAGCCAACGCAGTAAATGTATTGGGTAACATGAGTATCAATATGAATGCCAATAGTCCTGCTTTTTTCATTTTACACCTCCGTATTTACGAAAAATAATCTATTTTTGGATTATAATTTGTTACATCTTAATCATACTATTATTATATTTTAGAATATAATAATTTGATACTTCAAAATAGTTACAGAATCTAGAAACAGGCAAAATCCTATGCACTGTATGTTTCAAAAAAACATATAATTCAGAGGATTTCTAAGATTTTACCCTGTTAATCATTTAAACCTGCCCTTGTAGTCAGATAACATAACTTTATGCAATTGCAAAAAATAATAATAAACCATTTGGCTTGTTCTACAGACAGGTCCTGTCATAGCACACTGTTCGGTCTTCTGACTCTTTACGTTTCGCCATCAATTGTAATAATTTTTGGTACGTTTGTAATCACCGACAAAAGTTCAAAAGCTCCTCACTGAAACAATTCCACCTTTATTTCTCATTAGACAGGATAGTATTGCTCCTTGTAGTAATACGCATAATACTATACGCTATTTGCACTTCAGACATAAAAATAAAAAAAGAATCTCTAGAACCTTATGCTTTCATCGAAAACACATGGTACTAGAGATTCCTATTCTTTAATGGTGGAGATGAGGGGTGTCGAACCCCTGTCCGAAAGTAGAGAAAAAAGACTTTCTACGAGTGTAGCTGTGTAATTAAATTTCCCTCTGGCTTAGTTTACAAGCAGACTTGGCCATTGGTAGCTTCATTTTATTCCGTTTCTGAGGCAAAGCTTACTCAGACTCGTTTTTCCGCTAATCGGCGCTCTATCCTAGGTAGCGGACATCCCAGGTAGAACGTAGCAGCTTACGCTGCTAGTGCAAAATTATCTTCTGCGTTTATGTTTTTGCTATAGTTTTTTAAAGCAGGTCAATAGCATCCTTCTACTCGCTTATCAGATCTTTCATACCCCCGTCGAAGCCAATACATCCCCATGTATTGTACAATCCTTATTATACGCACTAATTCTTAAAAATCAATAAAAATAACCATGATAAATCTAAAAAGTCTTATTATTTGAAATTTACATTCTTAAATAAAAATAATCTGTTAATAAATATTTAACTTTTAGAAATTATAGTGTAGAATTAGTATAAGTAAAATACCTTGAACTGGTGGTGAAAAAATGAAACTTTTAATAATCGGAGATAGTCTTGTAACAGGATATGGTCTTCCAGAAGGAAAAGGTTGGTTGGATCTTGTAAACGAAGAATCCACTGAGCATATTGTAAACAAAGGCGTTAATGGTGATACAACAGCAGATATGCTTAATAGATTCCATGAGGACGTAATACAGTTTTCGCCCAAAATTTTATTTATACTTTCAGGCACCAATGATGCATTAGCGGGTCGCACAGCAAATCAGATCTACAATACCAAACTGGAAATGCTCAAACAAAGTCTTGATAACGGGATTATTCCTATTGTGGTTCTTCCACCGTTTCTCAATGTGGAGACAGCGTTAGCTACAGCTGAAGATCCATCCTACAAAGATGCTTTTGAAACAGCAGCGAATACGATAAAAAGATTCAGAAGACTGATTGAAGATTACTGTATGGATGAACATATCGATACCATCGATCTTAATCGTGCATTTATTGATTCTGATATTCAGGAACATCCTGAAAAGTATTATGTAGACGGAGTTCACTTGACTGCATACGCACATAGAAAAATGGCGGATAAATTTTTATATAAATACAATTATATATTAGTACATAAGAATCCTACAGACTATATCGTTAATTATGATACCATGTAACAGAAAATGAGTAATGGCTTTAATTCGCCATTACTCATTTTTTATGAAAACCATCTCCGATCTTAATGATTGAAGATGGTTTTCTATGTTTTATCTATTCTATTCTATTCTATTCTACTTAGTTGTTCTTCTCTGAAGATTCTTTTTCACCGACTTCAAAGAATATTTCTCTTGAATCCAGATTGACTTTGGAAACCAGAACTTCAATCTTTTCACCTAAACTGAACTTCTTGCCTCCTCTTTCACCGATGAGTGTCATGTAACGATCATCGTATACATAATAATCATCATAGAGAGATGTGATATGGATCAGTCCTTCTATGGTGTTAGGCAGTTCCACAAACAGGCCGAAGTTTGTAACTGACGAAATGATACCTTCGAAAGTTTCTCCTACATGATT
The DNA here is from genome assembly GCA_035469845.1 of Proteiniclasticum sp. GTDB lineage: Bacteria > Bacillota > Clostridia > Clostridiales > Clostridiaceae > Proteiniclasticum. The sequence goes on from DATIRH010000011.1 coordinate 6,600, forward strand.
CAACATGAATTCTGCTTTCTTCAGTGCATCCAGTTCTCTTTCCGCATCCACAGCTACTCTTTCCATCTCAGACGCCTGTTTTGACGCTTCTGTGACAATCGGAATCAGCTGTTTCGATCTCTTCTCATCAATTCCTCCGTTTAGAAATTCTTTGATGATACGATGGATCTGAAGATCAGGATATCTTCTGATCGGTGATGTGAAATGAGAATAATAGGTGGCCGCAAGACCGAAATGACCTACGTTCTGAGGTGAATATTTTGCCTGCATCATACTTCTCAGTAGTAGTTTCGATAAGACCGGTTCTGCCGGTTCCCCCTTCACCTTTTCCAGAATTTCCTGTAGGACCTTAGGCTGTACTCCAGCAAATAATTTTACAGGATAGCCAAGATTAAAGGAAAACTCTGTAAATGCTTTAAGCTTCTCTTCATCGGGCTCTTCATGAATTCTGTAGATAAACGGAACATGAGCCCAGAACATATGCTCTGATACAGTTTCGTTACACGCAAGCATAAATTCTTCAATCATCCTATTGGAGATTTCTCTTGGATAAAGGGATACATCTATAGGTTTACCCAGTTTATCAAGGGTGATTTTGCTTTCAGGAAAATCGAATTCGATGGCTCCTCGATCTGCTCTTTTCTTCTCAAGAATACGCTGAAGCTCTACCATATCATTAATCATAGGAATGAACTCTTTGTACTTCTCCAGTTCTTCATCCATTTCTCCATTGATGACTCTGGTGATTCCCGTATAGGTCGCTCTAAGCTTAGAAGATATGATGGATTCATAAATGTCATGTTCCTCCACTTTACCCTGAGGAGTGATGATCATATCGCAGCTTAAAGTAAGCTTCGGTTCAAATGGATTCAATGAGCAGAGATTATTGGATAGTTTCTGAGGAAGCATCGGTATAACAAGGTCTAATAGATAAACCGATGTCGCTCTTTTGAAAGCTTCTGTATCGATGGGACTTCCCTCTTTAACAAAGTGGGTTACATCCGCTATATGGACGCTTAGCTTATAGTTGCCATTCTCAAGTCTTATTACAGAAACAGCATCATCTAGATCCTTCGCATCTGCTCCATCGATGGTCATAACCATTTCATTTCTTAAATCTCTTCTTCTTTCAATTTCCGTCGCTGGAACCTTTTCAGGAATCTGATCTGTATATCCGACAACTTCAGGTGAAAATTCTTCAGGAAGATTATACTTCTTCACAACTGTAAGAATATCTACACCCTTATCTCCCTTTTTACCCAGAATTTCAGTGATGAGACCTTCTGGATTTCTACCTTTCTCAGGCCATTTCGTAATTTCCACTACGACCACGTCACCATTTTCCGCGTAGTTACGATTTTTCTTATTGATGAAAACATCGTGATGCATCTTGCTGTCTTCAGGGATAACAAAGCCGAAAGCTTTGGATTCCTCGTAGACACCGATCATCTTGTTGTTCTTTCTTTCGATGATCTGAAGGATTTCACCTTCTGCTCTTTTAGTACCAGCATTTTCTCTTAATACCTTCACCTGGACCTTATCCCCATGCATGGCTGTCATCATGGCATTTTCGGGAACAAAAATATCAGGTTCTCCTTCTCCTCTGGCAACAAAACCGAAGCCTCTCTTATTGACATCAATTCTTCCTATGTAGACACCATAGCCTTCAGGAAGGACAATCTTCTCTTTTTTGATCTTTAGAACCACTCCTTCTTTAATCAAGTGGTCTATCTCTTTTCTCAGTTCTTTCTTCTCATTTGCTTCCAATCCCAAGACATTGGCCAGCTCATCCACATTCAGCGGTTTATAGCTGTGCTCCGAAAGAATTTCCATAATTTTTTCTACCAAAATATTTACCTCCCTATCAGATTTACTGTTGTTATTTAACTCGTTAAATTTACTCATACTAACAGTATACAGAAAAAGTGTTAATTTATCCCGGAATTTCAGATAATATCTTGTATACTTTTAAATAATTTTCCTCTTTCTTGCAAGAATATAGAGCAGGTTCAAAAAACCTGCCCAATATTTCTCTCATTCAGTTAAAAAGTTTGATTATAATACCTCCATATTCGAGTATCACGGGTGCAAATACCAGAGATACGATGGACATCAGCTTGATCAGGATATTCATGGATGGACCTGAAGTATCCTTGAAAGGATCTCCGACAGTATCACCTACAACACCTGCTGTATGTGCATCACTACCTTTTCCACCATGTTCTCCTGACTCAATATATTTCTTGGCATTGTCCCAGGCTCCGCCAGCATTGGACATCATAATTGCCAGAAGTACACCTGTTACAACTGCTCCCGCAATAAGTCCACCAAGGGTTTCTGGCCCAAAAAGAAGTCCTACCACCACTGGAATCACCACTGCAAGAACGCCAGGGAGAATCATTTCTCTAAGTGCTGCTTTCGTCGAAATAGCCACACATTTGTCGTAATCTGGTTTTCCTGTTCCTTCCATGATGCCTTCAATTTCTCTGAACTGTCTTCTCACCTCTGTAACCATTTCATTTGCAGCTTTCCCAACCGAGTTCATCGTCAGAGCTGCGAAAAGGAACGGAAGCATCCCTCCTATGAGAAGCCCTACAAGGCTCAAGGGATTCAGAAGATTAATACTGGTAAGCTCCACGCTTTCTGCATAGGAAGCAAACAGGGAGAGCGCAGTGAGCGCTGCAGATCCTATAGCAAACCCTTTTCCAATAGCAGCTGTGGTATTCCCGACAGAATCGAGTTTATCTGTGATATCTCTGACTTCAGGAGGAAGGTTCGCCATCTGTGCGATTCCTCCCGCATTGTCTGCTATGGGTCCATAAGCATCCACCGCTACTGTGATACCAGTTGTCGAGAGCATTCCGACTGCTGCAAGGGATATCCCATAAAGTCCCATGGTGGGATTATCCGTCCCTCCCATGACAAAGTAGGAAACCAGAACACCTGTAACAATAAGAAGCGTCGGAATCATCGTGGAAAACATGCCTACCCCTAATCCTGAAATGATGTTGGTAGCAGAACCCGTGACAGATTCAAGGGCAATGTTTTTGACGCTTCTGAAATCTGAGGAAGTATAGACTTCAGTGATTCTTCCGATGAGAATCCCTACCAATAGACCTATCGTAACCGCGAAGAATGCGTTGAATGAACCCATAACAACATAGCTTAAAATCAGCGTTCCTATAATAACAATGATTCCTGCTGTATAGGTTCCCAGATTCAACGATTTCTGGGGGTTGTTTCCCTTAGCATTGGCAGCGATGTATATCCCTGCAATGGAAGCGACAATGCCTATAGAAGTGAGAATCAGAGGAAAAACCGCACCAAACTGACCCAGTACGATATATCCTAAGGTGACAGACGAAATAATCGACCCTACATAGGATTCAAAGAGATCCGCTCCCATACCGGCCACATCTCCTACATTATCCCCTACATTATCCGCAATGACCGCCGGATTTCTCGGGTCATCTTCAGGAATATGGGCTTCCACTTTTCCAACAAGGTCCGCGCCAACATCCGCCGCTTTTGTAAAGATGCCTCCACCTACACGGGCAAAGAGTGCAATGGAAGAAGCACCTAGTGCAAATCCCGTCAGACTGGCCGTATCGTCAGTAAAAACACTCAAGAGAAATCCGATTCCGATCACGCCGAGCCCCACTACACTGAGACCCATAACAGCTCCACCGGAAAAGGCGATCTTTAGTGCACTGATCTGTGAATGCCGCGCAGCTTCTGCAGTTCTGACATTTGCCTTCGTAGCTACAGTCATACCGAAATAGCCTGCTAAAATAGAAAAAACCGCACCTAATAAGAAAGCTAGGGCTGTTCTGATACTGATGGCAAAAGTAAGGATGAAAAAAACAACGGAAATGAACACACTAAGATACTTGTACTCACTTTTTAAGAAAGCCAAGGCTCCCTTATGGATATACTCTGCAATCTCACGCATACGTTCATTTCCGCTGTCATAACCTGATATTTTTTTGGCAAGTAGTAGTGCAATAGCAATGGCAATAACACCAACAAGTCCCGTAACAAAGAAAACAATTTCCATAAAACCCCCCCTAAAGTTACCAAAACCCCTTTATTGCAAGAATATTATTATATATATAAATATTATTACAAACCACTTATGAATTCAATGACTTTCTTCATGAAATTCTCGCTTAAAGGCAAATCTGGATTACTGTAGGTTGCTATATTCCCTTCAAGATCTTCTGGTGCATCTTTCAGAACATGATTCATCCCTTGAATGATTTCAAGCTTCGAACCATCCAGCGCCTCATGTAGAATTTTCGCTTCTTCATGACTGATCTGTAGATCCCGGTCTCCATGGATGATCAGTACCGGATTCGTAATTCCAGCCATTATTCTTACTGGATCGTAGGAAAACCACGAAATAAGATAGGGCTGCACACTAGGCCTGAAGAGGTTAAAAAGACTTACAGGTACTTCAGGTACTATATTACCCTTCAAAAGCTCTTTCACTATCGGTACGCTAAGTTCATATGCTTCCTCAGATTGGCTTTTCAGCTGATTCAGAAGAAGTTCATGGGCTCTTGTGGCAGTACCTGACACAGAAATAAGTGCATCACAGTCATCAGAAATAGTGCATACTTCAGCTGCAATCAGCGCACCTTCACTATGTCCCAGAAGGATGATCTTTTCAAATCTCGAATCATTCTTGTACTTGGAGATCCATGAGAGTACATCATTTATGGAATCATGAAAGTCCATATCACTTTCTTTCTTGACGAGGTCTTTACTTTCCCCGATTCCTCTTTTATCATAACGCAGGCTATAATGCCCTTCATCAGACAAAGCTTCTGCAATCATCAACAGATTATTGTTCTCACCAGCCTGAGGATTGTTACCATTCCTATCTGTGGGTCCCGAACCAGGAATGATGATTACAAGATTCCCCGAACCTTCAGTGACCGGAGACATAAGGCTACCTTTAAGTTCACCATTTTCAAACACAATAGATACTCTTTCTTCCTGATATTTTCCATCCACAACTTCAATTGCTTCTTCCTTCTTTCCACATGAAATAGTCAAAAGAAGAGTTCCGATCATCATTAGCAGCAGAGTCTTTCTCATCTCTTTCTCCCCCTAAATCTTCTTGACAATTTTATTTGTAAAAAGCAAAATGCTGCCTAATATTTAGGCAGCATAATTTAAATAATATTCATTGCTATGGTGTTGATTGCAAATAAAACCGCAACGATGACAGTCAGCTTTTTCAAGAAAGCTTCACCGGTTCTTCCACGATTCTTGCTGAAGAATGATTCCTGTGCTCCTCCACCTGTAAGTCCCTTAAGACCATCAGATTTACTCTGCTGCATCATAACCAATGCGATCATGATAATTGCCAATATAAATTCAAATATGATTAAAACAGTTTCCATATTATCCCTCCTGATTATCTAACACCTTATTTTATCATACTTATCATGTCACTACAATAAGCATAGATTAAATCCCCTTTATTCTTTCCTATCATAACATATAAACCCTACGCATCCAAATACTTTTAACAAGAAAGACACCTCCATTTAATGAAGGTGTCTCTCGATATATATCTTTTTTGCTTGATGTTCTAAACTATCTCTTCAGATTAAAGAATCCGTTAAGTCCTCTGAACTGAGCAACTTCACCTAATTCTTCTTCTATTCTAAGAAGCTGGTTGTACTTCGCAACTCTTTCGCTTCTAGCAGGTGCACCAGTCTTGATCTGACCAGTATTAAGTGCTACAGCAAGATCTGCGATGGTAGCGTCTTCAGTTTCACCGGATCTATGGGAAACAACTGCAGTGTATCCAGCTCTGTTTGCCATTTCAATAGCATCTAGAGTTTCTGTCAGTGTACCGATCTGGTTCAGCTTGATAAGGATTGAGTTTCCAATGCCCAGGTCTATACCTTTTTTCAGTCTTTCAACGTTGGTTACGAAAAGATCGTCACCCATAAGCTGAATCTTGTCACCAAGTTTATCAGTCATCAGCTTCCAGCCTTCCCAGTCATCTTCAGCCATACCATCTTCGATGGATATGATTGGATACTTTTCAACCAGGTCAGCATAGTAGTCGACTATTTCTGCTGATGTAAGCTTTCTGCCTTCACCCTTAAGGTTGTACATGCCATCTTCATAGAATTCTGAAGAAGCTGGGTCTAGCGCAATGTAGATATCTTTACCAGGTGTGAATCCGGCCTTTTCGATCGCTTCGATAATAATCTGGATAGCTTCTTCGTTTGAATTCAGGTTAGGAGCAAATCCACCTTCATCACCTACGCCAGTAGAAAGTCCTTTGCTCTTCAGGAGACCCTTAAGAGTATGATAAGTCTCTGAGCACATCTGAATCGCCTGGGAGAATGTTTCAGCACCAAGTGCCATAATCATGAATTCCTGAAGGTCTACATTGTTGTCTGCATGGGATCCACCATTGATGATGTTCATCATTGGTACTGGAAGAGTCTTCGCGTTTACTCCTCCGATGTACTGGTAAAGTGGTAATCCTGCTGAAGTAGCTGCAGCTTTTGCTACCGCAAGAGATACACCTAAAATTGCGTTTGCGCCAAGGTTACCCTTGTTCTTTGTTCCATCAAGTTCAATCATCAGTTTGTCGATCAGAATCTGATCAAATGCATTCTCTCCGATAATTTCTGCTGCGATTTCGTTGTTCACGTGTTCAACAGCCTTAAGAACACCCTTTCCACCAAATACTTCCTTGTCTCCATCTCTAAGCTCTACAGCTTCAAATGAACCTGTTGAAGCACCTGATGGTACAGAAGCTCTTCCTACGGTACCATCTTCAAGGTAAACTTCTACCTCGACTGTTGGGAATGCTCTTGAGTCCAGAATCTGTCTTGCTACTACGTCAATGATTTCTACATAATTTTTCATGAATGAATTCCTCCTTGGAATATCTTTATTATTTATTTTGTGATTAGTTAAGTGATTATTTAAGTAATGAATGTCCCGTCATTTCCTTAGGAATTTCAAGGCCCATTTCTTCCAGCATTGTTGGTGCCAGATCTGCCAGTCTTCCACCTTCTATTAACTTCTTATCAGGATTATTTGTCACATAGATCAGTGGTACAGGATTGGTTGTATGTGCAGTCATCGGACCACCCGTCTCGTAATTGATCAGCTGTTCGGCATTACCGTGGTCAGCTGTTACAAATACGGTTCCATCCTTTTCAAGGACTTTATCGATTACTCTCTTCATCAAAGTATCGACATCTTCCAGAGCTTCCACAACCGCTTTCATGATTCCTGTATGCCCAACCATATCCGGATTTGCATAGTTCAGAATCACCAGACCATAATCTTCCTTATCCATGGCTTCAATCACTTTTTCAGTGATTCCTTCAGCACTCATTTCTGGTTTAAGATCGTAGGTAGCAACCTTAGGGGATGCTACAAGAATCCGATCTTCATCTGGATTTGGCACTTCTACACCACCGTTGAAGAAGAAAGTCACATGAGCATATTTTTCAGTTTCAGCAATTCTAAGCTGCTTAATCCCTTTATCTGCAACATACTGACCAAGCGTATTATTGAAGTCCACTGGATAGAAAGCCACATGGACATTTTCAAGCGTACTGTCATACTGAGTCAGAGTCACATAGGTAAGATCAAGAGGTTCTCTGTCAAAGCCTTTGAACGACTTGTCATTAAGTGCTCTTGTCATTTCTCTTCCTCTGTCTGGTCTGAAGTTATAGAAAATCACAGAGTCTCCATCTTTAATGGTTGCTGTTGGTGAACCTGCCTGACCAATTACTGTTGGTAGGACAAATTCATCAGTGATTCCATTCTTGTATGTTTCCTCCATGCACTCCACTGCGGACTCTTTGTATTCTCCTTGTCCGTGGACAAGGACATTATAAGCCTTTTCAATTCTTTCCCAGCGATTGTCTCTGTCCATGGCATAGTATCTACCACTGACTGATGCAATTTTACCTGCACCTACTTCAGCAAAAAACGCTTCCAGTTCTTTGACAAATTCAATACCTGATGTGGGTGATACGTCTCTGCCATCCATGAATCCATGAACGTAAATACGATCAAGCCCCTTATCCTTTGCTAGTTTAACAAGTGCTTTAATATGATCTATGTGAGAATGAACACCGCCATTGGATAGAAGTCCAAGAAGGTGAAGATCTCCGCCACTCTTTAAAGCATTATCCACCGCAAGATTCAGGTTTTCATTGGAGTAGAAATTTCCTGTCGCGATTTCATGGGTGATTTTAGTCAGTTCCTGGAAGATTACTCTTCCAGCGCCGATGTTCATATGACCTACTTCAGAGTTTCCCATCTGTCCTTCAGGAAGCCCTACAGCTAACCCCGAAGCTTCAATTGTCGTATGAGGATAGTTCTCCCAATAGTAGTCGAAATTCGGTTTTCTGGCTGCCATAACAGCATTGCCAAGTTCGATTTCTGTTAAGCCGAATCCATCAAGGATCATCAGCATTACAGGTTTTTTCATGAATATTCCTCCAGTTTGTCTATTAAATTCATACTAAGCTTCCTTAGCATCAGGAAGCATCTTTTATCAGGATGCTAAAACTTGACGATTTTTGAAAAGTCTTCTGCAAGAAGACTAGCTCCACCAACCAGAGCCCCATCTATGTCAGACATACCCATCTGTTCTTTGATGGTATTTGGCTTAACAGAACCGCCGTACTGTATACGTACTTGTGAAGCGATACCAGCACCATAAAGGGTACTAATCATTTCTCTGATCTGTCCGATGGTTTCGTTCGCCTGTTCACTTGTAGCAGTCTTTCCTGTACCGATTGCCCATATTGGTTCATAAGCAATGACAGTATCTTTTGCCTGATCTGATTCAACGTCTAAAAACGCTTTGTTGATCTGGTTCTCAATGACATCCTTCGTGGTGTTCGCTTCTCTTTGTTCAAGAGTTTCTCCCACACAAAGAATCGGTTTTAAGCCATTGCGATATGCAGCCTGAAGCTTCTTGTTGACAGTTTCATCTGTTTCATTGAAATATTGTCTTCTCTCTGAATGACCGATGATTACATATTCAACGCCCAGGTCAGTAAGCATGCTTGGAGATATTTCTCCTGTGAATGCACCCTTTTCTTCAAAGTGCATATTCTGAGCACCTAATTTGACGTTGCTTCCTTTTAGTTCTTTGACTAAAGCAGGCAGCTGTAAGTATGGAGCACAAATAACTACATCAGCTTCCGCATCTTTAACGAGTTTCTTCAGTTCACTTGCAACTTTCACTGCTTCATCAACAGTGTAGTGCATCTTCCAGTTCCCTGCGATTATTGGTTTACGCATTGGTTAATCCTCCTTATTTGTCGTTTAAAGCAGCTATTCCAGGAAGGACTTTTCCTTCAAGGAATTCCAGTGAAGCGCCTCCACCAGTTGAAATGTGAGTCATTTTATCACCGAATCCCAGGATGTTTACGGCTGCAGCGGAATCTCCACCACCGATTACTGTAGTTGCGTCTGATTCAGCCATAGCTTCTGCTACTTTAATAGTTCCTTTTGCAAAGTTATCAAATTCGAATACACCCATTGGTCCATTCCAGATGACAGTCTTGGCATCTTTGATTGCATCAGCATAAAGCTTTGCAGTCTTTGGTCCGATATCAAGGCCCATGAATCCGTCCTTGATGTTCTCATCTTCTGTGGTGATTGGCTCAGCATCAGCACTGAACTTGTCTGCTACAACATTATCTACTGGAAGGAGCAGCTCAATATTCTTCTCTTTTGCTTTTACAATCATTTCCTTGGCATATTCAACTTTATCTTCTTCAAGTAATGAAGTACCCACTGTAAACCCTTGAGACTTCAGGAAAGTATAGCTCATACCTCCACCGATGATCAGCGTGTCCACCTTATCAAGCAGGGAGTTGATTACATTGATCTTGTCTGAAACCTTAGCTCCTCCGAGGATGGCTACAAAAGGTCTTTCAGGCTTGTTTACTGCTTCGCCTAAGAACTTAAGCTCCTTATTGATAAGATACCCAGCAACAGCAGTGTCAACAAATTTTGTCACACCTTCTGTTGATGAATGTGCTCTATGAGCAGTACCGAATGCATCATTCACGTATATATCACAAAGTTCTGCGAGTTCCTTGGAGAATTCTTCTCCATTCTTAGTTTCTTCTGCTCTGAATCTCGTGTTCTGAAGAAGGATAACATCTCCGTCTTTCATTTCAGAAACAGATTTTCTTGAATTTTCACCAACAACCGTATCATCTGCTGCAAAGACTACTTCTTTGTTTAGCAGTTCTGATAATCTCTTGGCTACAGGTTCTAATGAGAATTTAGCATCTGGACCCTTTGGTTTTCCTAGGTGGGAACAAAGAATCACTCGTCCTCCGTTTTCCATAAGGTACTTGATTGTAGGAAGCGCACCGAGAAGTCTATTCTCATCTGTGATTTTACCTTCCTGCAGCGGTACATTGAAATCACATCTTACAAGTACTTTCTTACCGGATACATTAATATCTTCTATGGTCTTTTTATTATAACTCATTTATTTCACCTCTATGTTTTCTTACCTGGAAAAGGCCTGGCCATATAGCCAAAACTATTAGACCAGACCTTTATAGTGTTAGATGTTACTACTTGGCATCTACCTTAGCAGCAAAGGCTACAAGGTCAACCAGCTTGTTGGAATAACCCCATTCATTGTCATACCATGAAACTAACTTCACGAAATTATCGTTCAGTGCAATTCCTGCTGATGCATCGAATATGGATGTTCTTGCATCATGGATGAAGTCTGTTGAAACAACAGCGTCTTCTGTGTATCCAAGGATTCCCTTTAATTCATTTTCTGATGCATGCTTTATAGCAGCCTTGATTTCTTCATAAGTTGCAGCCTTTTCCAGTCTTACTGTAAGGTCAACAACGGATACGTTTATCGTAGGGACTCTGAAAGCCATACCAGTAAGTTTTCCGTTAAGCTCTGGAATTACCTTACCAACCGCCTTAGCAGCTCCTGTGGATGATGGGATGATGTTTGCAGATGCAGCTCTTCCACCTCTCCAGTCCTTCTTTGAAGGTCCATCAACAGTCTTCTGTGTAGCTGTTGTGGAATGAACAGTTGTCATAAGCCCTTCTACGATACCAAACTTGTCATTGATTACCTTAGCAAGTGGTGCAAGACAGTTTGTTGTACAAGAAGCGTTTGAAATTACTGTCATATCACTTGTATATTTATCTTCATTTACACCCATTACGAACATTGGTGCATCTGCTGATGGTGCGGATATTATAATTTTCTTTGCTCCACCCTTTAAGTGAGCTTCAGCTTTTTCTTTTGTAGTGTTGATACCAGTACATTCAAGAATATACTCAGCGCCTACACTCTTCCAGTCGATATCTCCTGCCTGCATTTCTCCGAAAACCTTGATCTTTTCTCCGTCTACGATCAAGCTATGGTTCGCTTCATCAATTTCAACTGTTCCTTTGAATCCACCATGTAC
>DATIRH010000012.1:0-10252 GCA_035469845.1 Proteiniclasticum sp.
CTGCTCCAAAAGAAAGAGTGCCGGTTCAATAAAATGCTTCCATTGAAGGAATCATTTTATTAAAACCTGCACTCCTGTTTAATCTTCTGTAGCTTTTTTCTCCATGATCTTATGTCCACAATCTTCATTTGAACAGAGCAGATAGTTCCCATCTTTTTTAGAATATCTTCTGTACATGAGACTTTTACATTCTGGACAAGGTGTATTTACAGGCTCATACCAGCTGACGTATTTACACTCAGGGTATCTCGAACAACCATAAAATTTCTTTCCTTTTCTTGATTTCCTTAGAATTACATCGCCCTCTATGCATGTAGGACATTTAACATCCAGCTTTTCAACGATGGCTTTTGTATTCTTGCATTCAGGATATCCGGAACAGGCTAAAAATTTACCAAATCTTCCGTTTTTGATTACAAAGTGACTGCCACATTTCTCACAGATTTCATCTGACACTTCATCTTCGATGGTTACTTTCGAAACCTTGCTTTCTGCAATATCGATGTCTTTCTTCAGTGGTGTATAGAAGCTTTCCACAACTTCTTTCCATGTTTCTTTACCCTCTTCAATGAGATCCAGCCTGGATTCCATCTCAGCAGTAAATTCTACATCTACGATATCCTTGAAATACTCAGCCATAATGTCATTGACGATTTTACCTAAATCCGTTGGCACAAGACTCGTCTTGTCTCTCTCCACATATAATCTGTTTAATAGAGTAGAAATCGTTGGAGCATAAGTGGAAGGTCTACCTATACCCAAATCTTCAAGCGTCTTAACAAAACTCGCTTCTGTGAATCTTGCAGGCGGTTGTGTGAAATGCTGGTCTAGTTGCAGTTCTTTGCACTTAAGCTTTTCATTTTCTTCCAGATCTGGAATGGAGGTATTTTCTTCTTCTTCTTCATTCGCGTAGTCATAGAGCTTCATGAACCCGTCAAATGAAACAGAGGATCCGCTGGCTCTGAATTTATAGTCACCATTTAACACTTCTAAACTGATGGTGTTCAATTTACAGGACTCCATCTGGCTTGCTATGAATCTTTCCCAGATCAGCTTGTATAATTTATACTCTTCAGCTTTCAGGCTGTCTTTCACTTTATCAGGCGAAAGTTCAATCACAGTCGGTCTGATTGCTTCATGTGCATCCTGCGCATTTTTCTTTCCTTTGTACACTCTGGGTGTCTCAGGATAGTACTGCTTTCCGAATGTGGTTTCAATATAAGCTTTTGCTCCTGCTTGTGCTTCATCGGAGATTCTGGTCGAGTCTGTTCTCATGTAGGTTATAAGACCTACAGATCCATACCCTTTAATATCCATACCTTCATAGAGCTTCTGAGCGATACTCATCGTCCTTCTGGTCTGATAATTCATCCTTTTTGAAGCTTCCTGCTGAAGTGTTGACGTAATGAAAGGAGCAAGCGGATTTCTTGTCTTGGTACCTTTCTTGATACTTGAAACAGCAAACTCTCCCTTATCCAGGTCTTTTTTGATGTCCTGCGCTTCTTTTTCTGAGGTTATTTCAATTTTCTTGTTCTTATACTGGGTGAGTTTGGTCTTGATGGTCTTCTTCAGCTTTATCAGATCAGCCTCTATGCTCCAGTATTCTTTCGAATCAAATGCTTCAATTTCTTTTTCTCTTTTACAGATGAGGTTCAGCGCTACTGATTGAACACGACCAGCACTAAGTCCCCATTTGACGTTTCTCCATAAAATCGGACTGATTTCATAACCCACCAGTCTATCCACTATTCTTCTAGCCTGTTGAGCGTCAAAAACCTTCAGGTTAATGGGACGGGCGTTCTTTATTGATTTTTTAACAGCATCTTTTGTGACCTCATTAAATTCAATCCTGATGTTGTCTTCCGGATTCAGCTTCAAGATGTGTGATAAATGAAAACTGATCGCTTCTCCTTCTCTGTCAGGGTCAGTCGCGAGATAAACAATATCCGCTTTCTTCGCCGCTTTTCGAAGTTTAGCCAATAAATCCCCTTTTCCACGAATGGTAATGTATTTCGGTTCGAAATCATTTTCCACATTTACACCAAGCTGACTTTTGGGTAAATCTCTGATATGACCCATAGAGGCTTCTACTGTATACCCTGAACCAAGATATTTTTTTATGGTTTTTGCTTTGGCTGGTGACTCAACGATTACTAATTTCTGAATCATAAATTCTCCCTTATTTTGTAGTTTCATTCCTAACGATGGTGATACTATTCCTTGAGAATAGTCGAATTATAGATATCAAATAATATCTGATTAGACAATGAATATTTACCGGTCTGGTAAATCTCTGAATTAATTCCATATTCTATACTATGCATTTTAAAATGTCAAAATATTATTCATTTAATCAAAACCAGGCAAACAGAAACAAAAGAGATTTTCTGAGGTTATTATTGCTGAACTCTTTGATTTCTATGACTTATCACCATTATCTCTCTTATAACGCTCAAAGTTGTAAATATTTTTCAGATCCCTTTCTAGCTTCTCTTTCCAATATATATCTTTAACCAGACCCAAACAGAAAATCTTCTCCAGATCATCCATTGACGGATTCAATTCAAGAAGTTTTAAATCTCTGATTCTGCGTAAAAGCACATCAGGTTTCCTGGTCAAGAGATCACTCAAAAGATGCTCTTTTTTGTAGAGGATACGCGCACCCATTTCGATGAGCAGATTTGTTCCTGATCCATTGCCAGAATATATCTCATGTGGTATCGAATGAACAGGTCTGTTCAGCTCTTCGCCGTAAGCTGCTGTATGAAGAGACCCGCTCTTCTCTGCAGCCTCTGTTACGATTATTTCATCAGATAATGCTGCGATGATACGATTCCTCAATGGAAAGGTCCATTTCTTGGGTCCGAATCCATTCGGGTATTGGGATATGACCAATCCTTCCTTTTTTATCAGCGAGAAGAGCTCTGCATTCTCACTGGGATAACTGATATCTAGTCCGCATCCCAAAACACACACTGTTTTTCCATTCTCTCCAAGTGTCGCTTGATGGGCAGCAGCATCAATTCCTCTTGCACCGCCGCTTATAACTGTCAACCCTATTTTCGCAAGAGAAGACGCTAAATCCATGGTGATTTTCCTGCCATAACCACTGCAGTTTCTGGCTCCCACAATACCTATAGATGGTCTATTTACAAGGTCCAGATTCCCCTCATAAAACAGCACCAACGGAGGCCATTCCAGATCGTATAATTTTATTGGATAATCTTCATCTCCGATAAGTACATAACTTCTGTTTTCTTTTATGGTTCTCGTGATTATTCTTATCTCATCAGGAGTATAATTCACCTGATTCTCTAACATTGCATGAGTACACTTTTTGTAATCGTAAGAATGCAGCGCCGCCATGAGCCTGATTCTACGATGGATATTCTCGTATTTTTCTTTCATAAACATAAAACCTCCAGTGATTCTTCGCTAATTGTCTTAGCTACATTATTCACTGGAGATCGATTGTTAATCATGATTCAGTTTATGTCGTGAAAGTTAGTCTTCCGATAGAAAATTACGAATGAAACTCATTCTGTTGATTGGTGTAGCCCCTTTGGTTCTTAGGGCCTCGATATGATCAGGACTTCCATATCCCGCATTGTGCTCAAATCCGTATTCAGGATAATAAACACTTAATCTTTCCATCAGTTTATCTCTATGAACCTTTGCGATTATGGAGGCGCAGGCGATTGAAGCGCTCAGGCTGTCCCCTTTGATAAGAGATATGTTTTCCCCTTCATAATCCTTCACCTTGTACCCATCTGACAGAACCAGCTCCGGCTGAACTTCAAGACTTCTGATCGAGCCTCTGAAAACTTCATGGTTGCAGTAGGAAATACCCAGACGGTCTATATCCAGATTACTCATTTCATAAATTGCATAAGCCACTGCTTTCTCTCTGATCAGAACATCTAGTTCTTCTCTTCTCTTTTTGGATAATTTCTTCGAGTCATTGATTCCTAGGATTAAATTCTCAAGCCCGGAGTCCGGTTTCAGAATCACAGCCGCCGCTACAATGGGACCCGCTAAAGGACCTCTGCCGACTTCATCCACTCCGCACACCACTTTCCTGAAAGAAAGGTCATGATCATACAGCGCTTTGACTCTTCTGATTTCTGTCTCTTTTTTCAGATACTCGCATTCCAGATACTCGGCGAGAGACTGCACTGATTTTCTTTTATCCTGGCGGAGAAGCTGAAGACAGTTCTCCTTATCCTGATAGATTGCATCCTTATGGTCTCTCACATAGATTTTCACTTCAAGAACACTTCCTGATAGAATATGCTTAATCATTCTTCGCCTCTGGCCATTCCAGAGAAATCTTTCCTAACTTGGCATTTCGATAATCATCCAATATCATCACTGCCGTACGTGTATAGTCAATTTCTCCACCCTTTATGATGCATCCTCTTTTTTTGGCGATATTTTCCATGTTTACAAGGGGATCCTCAGAATATTCCTCTAAACTGTATCGTTCGATCAGTCTTTCCTTGTAATGGATCGACAGCCTTTCGATGAGCTTTAAAGCCAACGTTTCCGTATCCATGATCTCGTCTTTTATGGCTCCAGTAAACGCAAGATTCAGTGATGTCTCTCTCTCGAATTTAGGCCATAGAATACCCGGTGTATCTAAAAGCTCTATGCCTTCCTTTGTCTTGATCCACTGCTTGTTCTTTGTTACGCCAGGTCTGTTGCCTACCTTGGCAATGGCATTTTTTGCCATTCGGTTGATAAAGGAACTTTTTCCCACATTCGGTATCCCGACCACCATGGCTCGAATTGTGTAATGAACGATTCCTCGTTCTTTTTGTCTCGCCAGTTTGTCTTTCAGAAGCTCATTGAGTGTCGATTTGATCTGATTAAGACCTTTACCGGTCAATGAATTCACCTCAAGTACGAGTGTATTCTCATTTTCCAGACTTTTCTTCCACCTTTTTGTCACCTGTTCTTCTGCCATATCCGCTTTGTTTAAAAGGATGATTCTCGGTTTATTTTCAATGATCTTTTCAATTTCCGGATTTTGTGAAGAAGAGACAATTCTAGCATCTCTGATTTCTATAACCGCATCAACAAGTTTCAGATTCGCTGTGATTTCTCTCCTTGTCTTCACCATATGTCCCGGGAACCAGTTTATTCTTTTCATATCCATCTATAACACTTCCTTCTGTACTACTTTCTGATTTTTATAGTAAACTCATCAATCTGAAGTCAGCTTGATCCAGTAGCGGGCTACCATTTCATCCCCATCTTCAATGACATTTTCTAGTTTTCCACCATTTCTGATGATCACTTTCTCTGACCCTGTATTTCCCTGATTGCAGGTAATAAGCACTCTTTTCATCCCACGCTCTAGAGATAGGACAAGTACCTCCTTAAGCATCAGATCCGCATAGCCCTTTCTTCTTTCTGATGGACGGACCCCATATCCTATATGACCTCCAACACCTCTCAGGTAGTCATTTAATGTGTCCCTAAGAGCGATTGCTCCTAGAATTCTACCTTCACTCATCAGAAACCATACATGCGCTGTAACCATGTCTGAAGGCGCTTCTATTTCAAGTCTTTCCGCTTCATTTTTCCACGCATCGTAAGTCAGCCCTCTTCTTCTCGCGGCATAGGGAACAAGTTTTTCTCCGTAGGCTTCCCA
Source organism: Proteiniclasticum sp. (assembly GCA_035469845.1). GTDB lineage: Bacteria > Bacillota > Clostridia > Clostridiales > Clostridiaceae > Proteiniclasticum. Next base: position 5,657 of record DATIRH010000012.1, read on the forward strand.
CTCTTCATTGAAGAGGATAAACTCATTTTCCATGGATTCATCAGGCTTCTTTAATTCAGGTTTCATCATGACCATCTTCCTTTTAATTCACTTTCCTTATCATTATACATATAAGCGCTGAGATTGTCTTATGAAACAGAAATCTCACTTTCGTCATATTGATCATAATATTGATAAAATAAAAAAGAGACCGAAGCCTCTTTTTTATCATCTTATCTAGCGTTCTTAACCTTAGCAGCCTTACCGATTTTGTCTCTTAGATAGAACAGCTTAGCTCTTCTTACTCTACCTTTTCTGACAATTTCAAGCTTGTCTACAGATGGTGAATTCACTGGGAAAGTTCTTTCTACTCCAACACCATAAGCAAGTCTTCTTACTGTGAAGTTTTCTCTGGCTCCACCGTTCTGAATCTTGATTACTGCGCCTTCGAATACCTGGATTCTTTCCTTTTCGCCTTCCTTGATTCTAACGTGTACCTTTACAGTATCTCCCACGTTAAAGTCTGGTAACGCAGATTCTCTGATCTGCTCAGCTTCAATAGCTCTGATTAATTCATTCATAGTGCATTCCCTCCTAAAGATAAATTGACGTTCATACAGAATCTTATATTCTCAGTGGAACGCCCGTACTAGCACAAACTATATTTTATCACAACAGATGCATTGAGTACAAGTACATTCTACTTATTTTCTTCTACTTTGGAGAATTTTTTTAGAATCTTTACATCATCCTTGGACAATACATGCTTTTTATAAAGATCCGGTCTTCTCTCCATAGTGGTTTTCAGCATCATATACCTTCGCCACTGTCTGATGTTCTCATGATGTCCAGAAAGCAGTATTTCTGGCACGATCTGATTTTCATATTCTTCTGGTCTTGTATATTGGGGATATTCCAGCAGATTCTCAGAAAAACTTTCCTCTAAGGAACTCTCATCTGTTCCTAGAACGCCTTCTTTTAACCTGAGGATACTGTCTATGATTGGAATCGCCGCCATTTCTCCACCAGTAAGAATGAAATCTCCAAGGGAGATTTCCATATCGATATCCTCATAGATTCTTTCATCTATTCCCTCGTAATGACCACAAAGAAAAATAAGACTTTCTTTCTTTGATAACTCTTCAGCCATCTTCTGGTCAAAAGTTTTTCCCTTGGGACCTAAAAAGATGACGGATCCTTTGTTCACCTTTTTAATTTCTCTGATTGCGTCTCTCATGGGCTGAACGGTCATCACAAGACCGTTTCCTCCTCCATAGGGATAATCATCCACTTTCTTGTGTTTGTCTTTGGAGAAGTCTCTTATGTTCGCTATATGGATACTGTAAAGACCTTTCTCTTTGCCTCTGCCTAAGATGCTTTCATCAAATACCTTGAACATGTCAGGAAACAAAGTGAGTATGTCAATTCTCATCCGTCCACTCTCTTAAAGGTTTAATGATGATTTTACCCTCTTCGATATTCACATCAAGAACCACATCTTTAATCGCTGGAATGAGCAGTTCCTTGGGACTTTTAATCCAATATACATCATTGGCACCAGTCTGAATCACTTCAGCTACCTTGCCCAATTCTTTATCCTCACTGTCATAGATCACGCAATCTTTAAGATCCTCTATGAAATAGGCATCTTCCTCAAGTTCCACTGCTTCTTCTCTCGGTACTTGTATGGTCTTTTTGCGATATTTCTCAGCATCTTCCAAACTCTGACAACCTTCAAGCAACATGATTGCACGATCGCTACCTACTGTAACATACTGCACATTCACTTCTTTTCCGTCAATGAAGACTCTTTTGAGCTTTTTGAACCTATTGATATCATCTGTCAAAGGAAAAACCTTGATTTCGCCTTTTACACCATGGGGCTTTGTAATTTCACCAATGGTTAGAAAATTTTTCATAATTACCTCTTTTATTCCTATACATTTCTTCTTCCAAATAGTCTAAAAGCCCACTTATTTCTAAGCAGGCTAAGAAAAACAGCTTATTCAACTATTTCTACATGAACTTTCTTGTTTTCCTTCATAGAAGCAGCTTTTACCACAGTTCTGATTGCTTTTGCAATCTTCCCCTGCTTGCCGATAACCTTACCCATATCCTCAGCATTCACTCTGAGTTCCAGTGTAATTGCACTATCGTTGTCCACTTCTGTAACGGAAACTTCTTCGGGGTGATCTACCAATTCCTTAGCGATAAACTCAACTAATTCTTTCATGTCATTCCCTCCGATTTACTTCTTGATTCCAGCCTTGTCAAATAATTTAGCAACAACCTCTGTTGGCTGCGCTCCCTTGTTTAACCATTCTGTTGCTTTTTCAGCATCAATCTTAATTTCCTTTGGTATGCTTATCGGATTGTAATGACCGATCTCCTCGATAAACTTACCGTCTCTTGGACTTCTTGAATCTGCTACTACTAGTCTGTAGAATGGAGCTTTCTTGGATCCCATTCTTCTTAATCTAATCTTAACTGCCATTTAACTTTCACCTCCTGAATATTTTGTGTTAAAAGGGCATTTTGCCGAACAGTCCTTTTTTAGAACCCTTCTGCATACTTCCCATTTGTTTCATCATTTTTTTCATATTGTCGAAACCCTTGATTACTTTGTTGACATCTTGTATGGTCACGCCTGAACCTTTCGCTATTCTCTTCTTCCGAGATGCGTTTTCAAGTAGTTTAGGGTTTTTTCTTTCCTTCACCGTCATGGATTGAATAATACTTTTCGTCTTCTTCATTTCCTTTTCGCCGCTGTCAAGATCCAGTCCCTTCATTTCCTTGCTGTTCATTCCAGGCATCATTTCCATGATTTTATTTAGGGGTCCAAGTTTTTGCATCTGCTCAAAGGCTTTCAAGTAATCTTCATAATTGAATTCCTTACTCATCATCTTCGAACCCAGTTCCCTGGCCTCTTTTTCATCAATGGCGGATTCTGCCTGCTCTATAAGAGAAAGCACATCACCCATGCCTAGAATACGGCTCGCCATTCGTTCCGGATGGAACACTTCCAAATCGCTCATTTTCTCGCCTACACCAGAAAATTTGATTGGTTTTCCAGTCACTTCCCTGATAGAAAGCGCTGCACCACCTCTAGTGTCACCGTCGAGTTTGGTCAAAATCACTCCTGTAAGACCCAGAGTATTATTGAAACTCTCAGATACATTTACTGCATCCTGACCGGTCATGGCATCAACTACAAGTAAAGTTTCCATAGGTCTTATGGAAGACTTGATACTCTTAAGTTCATTCATGAGCTCTTCATCGATGTGAAGTCTTCCTGCGGTATCAATGATAACCACATCGCAGCCTTCTTTTCGCGCATATTCCATGGACGCTTTGGCAATGTCCACAGGGCTTACTTTATCGCCCATGGCAAATACCGGAATGTCTATCTGTTTACCTACGATCTGCAGCTGTTTAATGGCTGCAGGTCTATAAATATCTGCTGCTACGAGAAGCGGCTTTCTGTTCCTCTTTCGAAGATGTAAGGCAAGTTTCCCTGCCATGGTCGTTTTACCCGCACCCTGAAGACCTACCAGCATAAATGCAGTAATAGAGGAGTCAAAGCTGAGCTTTGATTCACTACCACCCATAAGTGCAGTCAGTTCTTCATTCACGATTTTGACCACTTGTTGGCCTGGTGTCAAGCTTTCAAGTACCTCACGACCAGTAGCCTTTTCACTGACTTTCTTTACAAAGTTTTTGACAACTTTGAAATTGACATCAGCTTCCAGAAGGGCTAGCCGTACTTCTCTCATGGCTTCTTTAATATCATTTTCTGTCAGCTTTCCTTTTCCACGCAGCTTTTTAAAGGCTTCCTGGAGTCTTTCCGCCAAACTATCGAAGGCCATGTAATCCCTCCTTATAACTCCTTCAGGAGTTTTTCGATTTCACTACAGTAACAATTTTTCTCTAATAAGAGTGCTACAATATTCTCTTTGATTTCCTCTTCTTTAATAGAAGATTTTAGAAGACTAAGCTTATCTTCGTAATCATTGAGTGTCTTATAACATCTTCTGATCAGGTCATGAATTGCTTGTCTGCTGGTATTCTGATTTTCTGCAATTTCTGATAAAGAGTAATCCATATTATAGTATTGATCTAAAACATTTCTCTGCTTATCAGTCAAAAGCTTCCCATAAAAATCCATCAACAAGGATATTTCAATTCTGTCTTCCATAACCTCACCTACCACATGCATTAGTTTACCTAAAAAAAATAAAGCTGTCAAGTACTTTTACCTGACAGCTTTTAAAAAGTTTTTTTAAATTTTCCGGTTATGAAATTATGCAGTTACATCAGATCATCGCTTCCGCAAAAGCCTTGGCATCAAAATCTTCCAGATCATCGATGCCTTCACCAATTCCAATATAAACCACCGGAATTTTCAAGGTCTCTTTGATGGAAAGTACCACACCACCTTTTGCTGTGCCATCCAGTTTAGTCAGAATGATTCCATCAAGATGTGCAACCTTCTGGAACTCCTGTGCCTGGATTACAGCATTCTGACCACTCGTTCCGTCTAGAACCAGCAAGGAATAGATATTGGCATCGCCATATTCCCGGTCAATGACTCTTCTGATTTTCTCCAGCTCATTCATC
>DATIRH010000013.1:0-6108 GCA_035469845.1 Proteiniclasticum sp.
TTTGTTGGAGGATACATAAACACATTTCTGATTTAAATGTAAGACTCGAAGGACTTTGTGGTTCCATTCGCGGTAACGTTCAGAGCCTGTTCAATATTTGTAGATCCTTCTGTTCCTTCACCCAGTTCTCCTTCCATACCAAAGCCTGTCCCTGGAATTGCATAAACTACGCCGTTCTCTTTCTGATACACAGGGTTCATATACCATACCCGCTCCCCCGTTTTCTGGGAGAAATAAATGGTCCCCTTCATCTCGATTTTATCCGTATCTCCTGAAGTGATGTGTGTTGATACATCACTGATCCCGTCATCTGCGACAGATGTTGAGTAGGTCTGATCGGGCTCTTTCTCATGCATGGTGGCATTAAACATGGAATATCCTTTCACGCCTTCAAAGACATACCTTTTTTCTTCATAGGATGGTGTAGCGATGACGACTCCACCTTCCATCTCCAGAAACTCATCCATCATAAACTCTCCATCTTCCATTTCCTCGAACATCTCAGGCATGATTTCATTGTTCATGTCTACTGGGTTCAGAGAACCTGTAGTGATCAATGTTCCTATAAGCCGATCCTCCACAGTGTTTTCAGTACCCTCTTCCACCGCCAGCTGACAACCGCCTAGAATAAGCATCATTGAGGTGATCATTATAATGATCCAAGGTTTTCTATTCTTTATCATCTTCATCATTCTCCTCCAGATTTCCATCGAATTTGAGAATATCTCCCACATCGCATTTCAGAAAGTAGCAGATTCTATTCACAGTACCAAAGCGAATTCCTTTTGCCTTCCCACTTCTTAGAATCGACAGATTCGCTTCTGTAATACCCACCATCAGACATAGCTCCTTGGAGGTCATCCCACGGTCTTTCAGCACCTCTTCCAGATGCACTGTAATTGCCATTATCGACACCTCCTATATAAACAGATCATTGTCCTCTTTCAGCGTTTGGTTTTCTTTGACCAGCTGTGTGTAAAGAAGAACTGCGAGAACAAAAATCAGAGGCAGAAGCGGAATCACAAGCGTCACATGAATCTCTCGCAGCTCATTAATAAATAGAAGCTGCAATACATGTATGGTCATATTTGATAAAACAGTAATGGCAATAATGCCGATGGACTGCTTGGTTAGTCTTGATGCCTGAGCGAGTACCTCTTCCGAGAATCGGTCTTTTCGCATTTCATCAATGAAGTTCATCAGATGAAATACAATGAAAATACTGAGAAGATATGGTAGTGCGCTGACAAGATGCTGAAGGATCAGAAATACTTCACTCAGAAACAGTTCCTGTCCCGGATACGTGTTTCCTTCTATAAAACTCTTTCTAGCTTCCAGATAACTTCCGACTATGACTCCAAATACATTAAAAACAAAAATGATGTTGATAAAGCCCAAAAGAAAAATCAGATACTTCTGCACTTCTTCTTTCTGTGCACCAGCGAAAACACGAAGCGCTTTCAGTGCTATGTATGCAACAAGAACCGAATAGACACTTCCACCCAGAAACGCCTTCCCCGCGGTAAAGCCAGGTGTACTTCCGAAAAATATCCCTGTTCTGCTCGGATTTATCATATAGTATAGTGCAGCAAATAATACTCCACTTAAGATCACAAGAAGAAGGTCTTCTGCTTTAACTCTCTTTTTCCTGTACCTGTCTACGAGAACAATCACCGGAATCAGGCTGATCAGGAAATAGAGGACAATGGCAATGATATTACCGGAACCTCCAGACAGTGATAATTCTCTTAATCCTTTTCCGATCTGCTCAAATGGGAAAGCCATCAGAGAGCTGAAAAGATCGGGCAGATTGGCTTTAAGCAGAAAAAACAGGAGTAGTAGAATCGCTTCCAGTATAATCATCCTTAGATACACTTTTCTCTTCATAATAACCTCCGATAATTATCGTCTTACAATAATTTTAATTTCAGTATACACACTTAATTATTGTTTTGCAATAATTTTTTTAAAAATATTTTGAATTTTCTCATACAGCTTTCCATACATTGCATAATTGTAGTTCAAGATGCCAGTTTGTACGCCGAGAAGCCATCTATGAAAACCAAACAACAATCTTTGTAACCGAGATGCACGTTTTGTATCCAAATTTCTGCTATTGTAATCGAGGTACTATTTCATGCTTATGATTGTCTTATTCTTCATTGTATGGAAACTTTATATTTAAAGTACCTATTTTATAACCTGAACAGATTCATGTATAATAGAAGACAAGTGAAAAATCATAAAAGTATTGAATCATATCGTGAATGAGGTAGACTATGCAGGAAATATTAAAACTAAAACCCATTTTCCAGGAAAGAATCTGGGGTGGAAAAAAGCTCCATGAATACTTCGGCTATGAGCTTAACAGCACTCACACAGGAGAATGCTGGGCAATTTCTGCCCATCGCAATGGCGACTGTATCATTGAAAACGGACCCTTACAAGGTCAGCATCTATCCAGTGTCTATGAGAAGCATCGGGAACTCTTCGGCTCAAGCCAGTCTCCCGTCTTTCCCCTTCTGACAAAGATTCTGGATGCAAGTGCAGACTTAAGCGTTCAGGTTCATCCTGATGATGCTTATGCCTCAGAGGTTGAAAATGACCTGGGTAAGACAGAATGCTGGTACATCATAGATTGTGAAGAGGATGCAGAAATGATCTTCGGCCATACTGCAAAGACAAGAAAAGAGCTGTCACAGATGATTGATGCCGGAGAATGGGATGACCTTCTGAAGAGAATTCGGATCAAGCCTGGTGATTTTTTCTATGTACCTTCCGGAACCATCCATGCGCTCTGCAAAGGAACCCTGGTTCTGGAAACCCAGCAGTCTTCCGATACCACCTACAGGGTCTATGATTATGACCGTATGGATATTGAAGGGAACTTAAGAGAACTCCATGTAGATTCCGCCAAGAAAGTGTCTACAGTCCCCCATGAAGGAAATGTGGTGATTCCTGAAATAAGAGAAGAAGAAAACATCCAGATCACAAGCTTCGTGGATACCAGATTCTTCACTGTGGAAAAATGGAAAGTATCCGGACAGGCTTCGAAGTCACTGAATCAGTACACACTGGTCAGCGTTCTAGAAGGAGAAGGAAGAATCAACGATATGGATGTGAAAAAAGGAGACCACCTGATCCTCACTGCCCTCTGTTCTAAGGCAGCACTCTCAGGAAATCTTACACTTCTCGCTTCCTGGATCGACGACTCCCTGGAGTAAAGGTAGAATTATAAGCTAAACGAAAAAGCAGGCCATTTTGGCCTGCTTTTCTTGTGCTCTCTTTTTCAGCCGAATCAGCTGTTTTCAGTTTCTGTGAAGTTTACTACCGCACCCAGAAGGTTGGCTTCACTTCTAAAGGCACAAGGCACGATGGAAACCTTAAGGTCACCTGCACCCTGCCTGTCAAGATAAAGCTGCACTTTCAATGTGATACGGTCCACGATGTCTTCCCGGTTGGAGATACCTCCACCGATGACTACAAGATCCGGATTAAAAGCCACTGAAAGGTTGTATATTCCACGTGCCAATGCATCGATGAGGCTTTCCACATACTTTACAGCCACGGGTTCGCCGCGATCAGCTTCACTGAAGAGAAACGTTCCATCAGCCTTATCAAGCTTCATTTCTTTTCTGTAACGCTCGGCTGCCTTAACCGGACTGCCCAGATCACTTAATGTATGGGTATCATCCAGCATCATGTATCCGAATTCACCTCCAAAGAGGTCTTTCCCCCTGTGGAGTTTCCTGCTTTGGATTACAGTCCCACCTATACCCGAACCTATGACCAAGAACAGTGCATGGTCTGCATTCTTTGCAGCCCCCTGATGAAGCTCCGCAAGAGCAGCGCAGTTGGCATCATTCTCCATGCTTACAGGAAGGGAAAAGAGCTCCTCCAGTTCTTTCCTGATGGGAAAGTCATGAATATAGGGCACGGAACTAAGTCCTCCGATCACACCAGTCTGTGCATTCACTGCACCCGGGCAGCTCATGGCGATGCCATGGAGCTTACCCAAGGACTTATGAGACCTTTCTATCCTCAGCATCTCTTCTTTCATCTCTTCCCAGGTTTCTGGAGTAGTAAAAGAATTCTGCAGTTCTATATGATCTTCTGCCCACAGAGCATGCTTCACGCTGGATCCTCCGATATCAAATACTGTCAGTCGCATCTTATTTCTCCTTGATTTCTAATTTTATATCAGGTTAATTTCAAAGGAATATTCATCCTAACGATGAACCGAGATGGAATAGTCAAAAGAACTCCCACTATCCAAAAAGATGAAGTTCAGTATGAGCATATCCCATAACGCATATGGCACATCCCTCAGATTCCTGGGATACAAATTGTAAGAACAGAGTAGCTCGTTTATGCCGCAGCTGATAGGCTGCTCGAAGCAGAATCCCCCACTTCTATAAGTAGTGGGCATTTGTCATGTATTGACATTATTTTTCTAAAGTATATATTATTAGTATGCTGAATACGATATCATTTTATTCCAGATTTGTAAAGACCTGAATTATCTGAACTCATATATATCTTTTTCAACCGAATAGGGAGGTCCTATGGATACTAAACAGAAGAATTTTTACAGCAAAATGTGGTATTTTGCACTTCCCATAACCGTGCAGCTTCTCATAACCTCAGGCCTCAACATGGTGGATTCCCTCATGGTAGGAGGATTGGGTGTGGAAGCCATCGCTTCGGTGGGCATCGCCAATAAATACTCTCAGTTCCTCATCTTCATCCTCCAGGGATTCGCCAGCGGCGCCACCATCTTTTGTGCCCAGTACTGGGGAAGAAAGGATCTGACTGGTGTAAGACGAACCCTGATGCTCGTCATGAAATTCGTTACGATTTTTGCACTGCTGTTCTCGCTCTTCACTATCTTCTATACGAAAGGCGTTCTCTCCATCTTTACAAAGGATGAAGTTGTGATCAGAGAAGCCAGCACTTATTTAAGAATTATTAGTCTCAGTTATCTCTTTACTGGCTGGAGTATGATCTTTAATGTGACCTTGAAAACCATGAACATCATCCATAAGCCTACTATTTTCAGCATCATCACCCTGCTCCTGAATACCCTCTTCAACTGGATCCTTATTTATGGTCCTTTCGGACTTCCTTCTTACGGCATCGCCGGAGCGGCTGTAGCGACCCTTCTTGCCCGTCTCGTCCAGACACTGTTGCTTCTCTATCTACTCTATGAGAATAGGCTCATTGGTAAAGCCGCACCAGAAGTGAAGCCCGAAGTTAATTTCCCGGCCAGATATTTTAAACTCACTTTGCCTTCCATCTTCAATCATTTCACCTGGACCATGGGAGATCTGACGCTCTTCTGGATCTATACCCAGGTAGGCACCCGGGCGACCGCAGCAGTATCCCTGGTGGATCCTCTGGTGTTCATTTTCATTTCGGCCTACACGGGGTTAAGTGATGCCTCCAGTGTCATGATCGGGCAGGCCCTAGGCAAAGGCAGTTTTGTGAAAGCCAAAGACTATGCCAGGAGGTTTCTGAGGCTGACCCTTCAGCTTTCCGCTGTCACAAGCATTCTCATCGTTCTTTTCACTCCTGTCCTTCTCTCCCTCTATAACATCACCACAGAGGTAGAAGATCTTGCGAAGGAGCTCCTCATTGTTTTTGCAATTCTCTCCGTATTCAAGCATTATAATTATATCAACAATGTGGGCATTCTGAGAGTCGGTGGAGATACGACCTTCGTCATGTGGCTGGATACCCTTTTTGTATGGGCTTACAGTATTCCTCTCGCCTTTTTCCTGCAAAGATCAGGTGTGGCATTCCCCATTCTGTACTTTGCTGCCACATCGCACGATATTCTACGCGCAATTATCGGCCACAGACGTACCGCAAGCGGAAAATGGGTTCGGTCACTGGTATCCGATGCACAAATAGGAGACCTAGAAGAGGAAGCATGAAAAATGACTTGAAACTCTGAATAATCATGTCCTTCCCATAGAATCAGTTCAACCCGATTTCATATGAAATCGGGTTTTTACTTTGAAACATAAATCAGTAAGACTAACTGGTTTCCTCTTATTATGTCCCTGATTCTGCTTCGCGCTTGCCTTTTTTTATACTTACATTAAA
>DATIRH010000014.1:0-3975 GCA_035469845.1 Proteiniclasticum sp.
CTTTTCTCTATACCAGCTATTTCTAAAAAAAGAAGCCGGTTCAATTTATGAAGGTACGATCATCAGTCTTAGCAAAAACAATGATTTTACATCAATTTTAGTGGATGGCAGCTTCTCAAATATCAGTCAGGAGACACCTTCAGAAACTGTTATCAGCTATATGATTACTAATAATACAAAAATCATTGTGAACCAGTCCCAGGGGACCGTGGAAGACTTGGCTATCGGGAATTTCGTGGAAATAGAAGGTTCTGATACTCTACGCACCAGTTATCCAGCCCAGGGTGATGCTGATCAAGTGACCATACTGTCAGAAATATCTCCAGAAATACTCATTAGAGGAGAAATCATCGAGGTGCCGATTGAGGATGATTCCAACGTTATTTCCTTTCTTGTAAAGGGAGAAGTTACTGGATACGGGAAAGATAGTGAAGTTTATGTCCGTGTTCCTGAAAGTGCATATTTCCCTCAGGATGCTGATGCTACACTTGTTCCAGGAAACCAGGTTATTGTGGTCATTGACGGGGCATTGGCTGAGAGCTATCCCATGCAAGGTACAGCATCTTCTGTTGTCCTTACTGCGCAAAAATAATGAGAGGAATCCGGTTCTTTAGGAACCGTCTTTCCTCTCATTTTCTATGATGAATAGATTACTTATTAATCAGATTTTTCAGCTTTTCTATATTTTCTTCTCTTTCATTTCTTATATACTCCATAAATCTGATTCTCATTTCCTTCTCTTCTTCTATGTCATCAAAAGCGGAAATCTTCTTCAGATGAATATCCGCGTCATGGACCTTTCCTGCGATATCCTGTATTTTTTTCAGGTACTCACCCTTTTTCGTGGCAATGTCTCCGAGAAAATCTTCTTTACTTTTCAACGTATAATTTATATTCTTCGCAAGAACTCTCAACTTATGGACATCCTTTACAGAATTATAATCAAGATCTTCTTCTCTACTGGCAACAAGATTCATCAGCTCATTATATCTATTTAAAATGAATTCATCACTGTTATTCTCTTCATTATATGTGGAAGCTTTAAAAATTTCATCTCCATATCCCAAGAGCTTTTTGAGGATTTCTTCATACTTGACTCGAAACTCTATAGGATCGAGATTCTCCTTCTTCCTCTCTATTTCTTTTTGTTTTTCGATTTCCCTTTCGATCATCTCATTAAATGATGCGTTTTCGCTTTCGCTGAGCTGTTGGGAAAAACTCTGCGCAGATTTAAGAAATACATGCTGTGCTCTGAGTGATCCGAAGTTACGCAGAAGAGTTTTAAGACTCTTTCCCAATTCAACACTCTCTTTTTTCTGAATCAGAGGCTTGTAAAAATACAGCAATGAAATCAGTTTTCTGAAATTCACACGAAGATCGTGTATGATTTCTTCCAGTTCCGCTTCATCCGGATTCTCTTTCAGCTTTAAAAGCAGCAGATCTTCTGCAAGAAAAATATCCTTAGCATCTTTCTGAAACCCTTCTATGAGTATATTTTTCTTCTTCATCTTCATCACCCTACTATTATTTTCAATTATTTTACCTGTTTTCAATTATTTTTTTAGTCACTTTTATGTCTTCATCATAGTTTGTATTTTTATGGATATCAAGAAATTCAGGTATTGTTATTCAATTATTTATAGTTATGACGGATTTGTAAACGATATTCATTGATAATAATGAATTTATCATGTTCTTCCCAATCATGATGTACATTTGCTATTTAAATGGGATTTAAATAATCGATATAAAAATATTATTGACTTATTCTTATTGAAATGATAATATCACTTCAAGACAAAAATTAATAATTTAATTACAAAGAAATGTTGACGAAGAAAAAAACTGCTACAGTGCATCCACAGAGAATCGGTGAAGCTGAGAACCGATGTTACATTTGCAGATAATAAATCACTTCCGAGTTTCATAGCTGAAGGATTCAAGTAAGTTATGACGTCTACCCACGTTACAGGGTAAGGGTTTGATCGAACCTGATGAGATAATGTCAGTAATGGCCTTATAAAATAAAGTGGTACCGTGCTTTTGCACCTTTATTATGTTTTAACATAATAGAGGTTTTTTTATTACAAAAGAATTTATTAAAATAATGGAGGGAAAACAAATGAAAAAAGGAATGAAATTATTCACCGCTGGACTATTATCCTCACTTATACTTGCTGGATGCGGGGCGAAGGAATCCGTTGGAGATGGCGACACCGTCAAGCTCGGATTAAACTATGAATTATCCGGAAATGTATCCACCTATGGAACAAGCCTTGTCAACGGAATTGAATTTGCTGTTAAGGAAATCAATGCCAATGGAGGCGTACTTGGAAAACAGATTGAACTTGTCAAAGTGGACAATAAGTCCTCAGGAGAAGAAGCCGCAAACGTTTCATCCAGACTTGCCACAAGAGACAATGTGGTGGCTATCCTAGGACCAGCAACCTCTGGTAATGTGAAGTCTGCTCTTCCACCTGCTGAAGAGAATAAAGTCCCACTGATCTCAGCGTCTTCAACCGCCGACGATGTAACATTGGATTCAAACGGCAATGTCAGACAATATGTATTTAAAACCTGTTTCAGTGATTCTTTCCAGGGAGTCACCATGGCAAGTTTTGCCGCCAAAGAACTGGGCCTTCTTAAAACTGCAATTCTAAGAGACAATACTTCAGATTACAGTCAGGGACTGACAGAAGCATATAAGAACACCTACAGCACACTTGGCGGAGAAATCGTCGCAGAAGAAGCCTATCAGGCTAAAGATACAGACTTCAAAACACTTCTCACCACCATTAAAGCGTCCAATCCGGATGTACTATTTGTACCAGGATACTATGAAGAGGTAGGTCTCATCATCAAGCAGGCAAGAGAGCTTGGAATGACTATGCCGGTTCTTGGCGCAGATGGCTTTGATTCTCCAAAACTTCTGGAAATAGCTGGTGCAGAGAATCTTAATGGAACATACTACTCCAATCATTATTCTTCAGGGGATACATCCGAGGAAGTAGTCGCTTTTAAAACATCATTCAACAAGGAATACAGCGCAGATCCTGACGCATTCAACGCATTAGGATATGACATGGCCTATATGGTTGCTGATGCACTTGAAAGAGCTGGAGAAGTGGATCGGGAAAAGCTGAAAGAAGCCCTGGAAGCTACTGAAAACTTCAAAGGGATCACAGGAACGCTGACGATGGATGAATTCCACAATCCAATAAAAGCAGTGACAATTCTTGAGGTGAAAGATGGAGTTCCAACTTATCTCATGAAACAGGAACCATAGAAACAGAACTTAAGGATAGGGCTGTCTAATTTTTAGGCAGCCTCTACTCCATTTAAAGGAGGAATCAGCTTGGAACAGATCATACAGCAGCTCATAAACGGAATTTCATTAGGCAGCATCTACGCACTCATCGCGCTGGGATATACCATGGTATACGGAATTATAAACCTGATCAACTTTGCCCATGGAGATGTACTGATGATTGGTGCCTACATAGGCTTTGCGCTTACAAGTATTTTAGGTTTCTCTTTCTTCCCCGCCCTGATTGTTTCCATGCTGTCTTGTGGAATATTGGGCGTCATCATCGAAAAGGTCGATTATAAGCCGCTTCGAGGAGGATCCAGAATCTCTAACCTGATTACTGCTATCGCAGTATCCCTGTTTCTGCAATACGGTATGATGTACTTTGTCGGTCCAGAAAGCAGAACTTATAAAGAAGTTCTCCCCGCCGTCCAGATTAAAGTCATGAGCACTGGTGCAGTCATTGATATCAAAAGTTTTTATATTATAGGGATCACCCTGTTTCTCATGCTGGTGCTCATGTACATCACAAACAGAACAAAAATCGGGAAATCCATGCGTGCCTTGTCACAGGATAAGGATGCCGCAGAACTGATGGGTATTAATGTGAGTAAGACAATCTCCTATACTTTCTTCATCGGTTCTGCCCTTGCAGGCGCTGCAGGCGT
>DATIRH010000015.1:0-4706 GCA_035469845.1 Proteiniclasticum sp.
ATAATCGGATATTTTCCTTCATACAGTTTTTCAACCTCTTCCGTTTTATAGCTCTTCCCCTTATCGATCTTGTTAATTGCAATGATCCGATCTATGGCTCCCGCACCAATCTCTTCAAGGACTTCATCCACCGCGATGGCCTGTGCAAGACAGTCATCCACCGAACCGTCAATGACATGGACCAGCAGATCAGAATAGATCACTTCTTCCAGCGTTGACTTGAAGGCTTCAATCAGATCATGAGGAAGTTTTCTTACAAAACCGACTGTATCCGTAAGTGTTACCACTCTGTTGTTCTCTAATGCTATAGCCCTGGTCGTGGTGTCTAGTGTCGCAAAAAGCATATCTTTTTCAAGAACCTTGCTTTTTATAATGGAATCCTTAGACGCCAGGTCTGCAAGTGCATTTCTTAAAGTGGATTTACCGGAGTTTGTATATCCTACCAGAGCGATCTTCTGGATTTCATTCTGGTTTCGATTTTCTCGTTGTACATTTCTGATGGCCACAACTTTTTTCAGTTCGTTTTTCAGGTCATATACACGCTCACGTATTTTTCGTCTGTCTATTTCCAGCTGCTGCTCACCAGGACCTCTGGTCCCGATTCCACCACCGGTTCTAGACATAACCGTACCCAGACCGATGAGTCTCGACATTCTATATTTAAGCTGAGCCAGTTCAACCTGAAGCTTCGCTTCTTTACTTCTTGCTCTTCTTGCAAAAATTTCAAGAATCAGTGTCGTCCTGTCAATGACTTTCACTCCGAGCTCATCTTCAAGGTTTCTGATCTGAGCGCCAGAGAGCTCATCATCTGCTATGACCAGATTACTTCTGGATAGCTGGAGTACGTCTCTCACTTCACTCACTTTACCTTTTCCGACATAGGTTGCATTGTCTTGGGCAGCACGATTCTGAAACACCGTTTCTCCAACTGATACATCTGCTGCATTGGCCAATTCAGCCAGTTCAACCAGGCTTTCCTCAGAATCAAGTCCGATAAGGACAGCTCTTTCTATATCTTCTTCCAGATCTTCTGCGTCTAAAAGAAGTCCTTCATTAAACACAATACGGTCTAGAATATTGAACCTTTGTGCATCTTCTATGAACATGGGTTTTGTTGCTTCAACATGTACTTTCTGATTTTCTACAGTTAAAAACCCCATTACAACTTCAGGATTATCTGAAACACCGATTGCTATGATAGAGTCCAGTTTCATTTTGATCAGCGCTGAAACGTCCAGTGCTGAAAGATTCGGGTTGCCGTTCGGGTGTGTATGGACTACCCTTACCCTTGATAGCTTATTGTCTCGTAAATCTACAAGTGGCATGGATACGGTGCTGCTGTCGCCGATGGTGACCTCAGCCACTTTCCCTTTTCGATCCACGAGTACACTGATTTCTCTGTTTAGTTCCTTCGTTGCCTTGAGCATGATATCGATTATTCCCTGGTCTAAAAATGAGGTTTTCGCGGTTTTAATTTCGAAAATCTCCTCAAGTTCTTCAAGAATTCTTTTTCGTACTCCATCTATATTTCCTGTAATCAAATGATCTCCTCCTTTTTCGCAAGGTTCTTGACATATTCAAACCAATTATATATTATTTAGTTTAATATGTATACTTTGAAAGGAACTGGTGAACTGATTCATGGAAGATAAAGAAAGAAATATTCTCATAACAGAAGAGGAAATTCGAGACAAGGTCAAAGAAATAGGTGCGATTATTTCAAAAGACTACAAAGGCAAAAAACTGTATGTACTATCCCTTCTCAGAGGGAGTTTTATATTCACTGCTGATCTTGTCAGAGCCATTGATGTGAATACGACAATCGGATTTATGACAACCTCCTCCTATGGGCACAGCGAAACTTCTCAAGGTGCCTGCGAAGTGGTCAACGATGTACCTGATAATATCGAAGGTTACGATGTACTCATCGTCGATGATATTGTGGATACAGGAATCACCATGGACTTTGTTGTAAAATACGTGAAAGAAAAAGGTGCGAACAGCGTAAAGACCTGTACCCTTCTGGACAAACCATCAAGAAGAACCGTTGAAATCAGACCGGACTACTGCTGCTTCGAAATTGAAGATGTTTTTGTAGTCGGTTATGGCCTTAATTACGGAGATCATTACAGAAATGTCCCCTATGTATTCAACTGGAAATAGTAATGGCACTCAGTTAAATCAGGCTAAGAGAAATATCATTGAATCTTAAGAGTTTAATAAAGATGCTCTACTACTAGGTAGGGCATCTTTTGTGCTATAATACATAGAGTAAAATTTTTTACGGAGGTAAAAAGATGATCCTAAAACCAAATACCCGAAAGAATGCAACAACGAATTCATTCACTATTTTTGCTAAGCTCATGAAATTCTTTTTAATCGCATTAATTGTCGCTACCATGGTTGGTAGTTTATATGTAGCAAAAATCGTATTAGAAATAGCAGAAGATGCTCCAGAAGTCAATGTCGGTCGTTTCCTGGCACTGAACGAGCCTAGTATCGTACTCGACAACGAAGGCAATCAGATGGATATTCTCCACACTGATGAAGTTCGTTTCCCACTTGCTTTAAATGACATGGGAGAAAACATCATTGATGCTTTCATCTCCATTGAAGATGAAAGATTCGAAAAACATAAAGGTGTCGATTATCGAAGAACCATCGGTGTCACGATACGTGACATTGTCGGCCAAATCACTGGTAATAGAGATATGCAGGGTGGTTCGACCCTGACCCAGCAGATGATCAAGAACACTTTCCTTTCTAGAGAGCAGAAATACGAACGTAAAATCAAGGAAATTTTCATGGCGCTCCAGGCTGAGAAACTGCTTACAAAAGATCAGATTTTAGAAACCTATCTGAACAGTATCTTTTTAGGCGGAAGAGCCAATGGTGTTGAAGCCGCAGCAAGACAGTACTTCAATAAATCAGCTAAAGACCTGAATGTCATTGAAGCCGCTTATATTGCAGGAACAACTCAGAGTCCCAGTAATTTCTACGCATTTTCTCAAAGCTCCCTGGCAAACCCAGACAAGTACATTGTTCGTACGAAGCTTGTTTTAAGTGCCATGCTTAAAAATGAGAAAATCACAGAACAAGAGTATGATCAATACGTCCAATCTATTGAAACAAATGGAATTGAGTTCTTTCAGACCAGTATTGTATCGGACAAATATAATTATGAGTATTTTACAAGACCCGTAATAGATCAGGTTAGGACCGATCTTAAAGCACTCAAAGGTTATACCGATGAAGAAATTGATGAGCTGATTGCCTATGGCGGACTTGTGATTCACTCCACAATGGATCGTGGTGCACAGGAATATGCTCAGTCGGTACTGGCTGATTACGAAAACATCAAGGCCACATACATAGATCCTCTGGCAAGTTTTGATCGTGGAACTGGCAACTATGTGGCTGGAAGAAAAGAAGTGGAGGCTGCTTTTGCCGCAACAGACTATAAGACTGGTCAGGTTAAGGTGCTTATCGGTGGTAGAAGTACCGATACACCATCCACCCCAAACAGATCCTATTACTCACCAAGTTTCACGCTTAGTTCCTTAAGACCCATCGGTTCCACCACAAAGCCGATCACAATATATGGTCCGGCGCTTGAAACCGGTGCAATCACATTGGGAACACCTTCATTGGATAAGCAGATCAGTAAAACAGCTGATTCTGACATATTTAAAGAAATAGGTGCTCCTACCAATAGGACTGAATGGCCTAACAATGTCAATTTCAAATACAGTGGATATACTTCCGTACGCAAAGCCATCGTAAACTCTTATAATACGGTTTCCGCAAGAACATTTCATAGATTAGGAAATGATCGTATCAATATAGTCAGAAGTTATGGCGAAAAATACGGACTGGTATTTGCAGAAACTGGCAACATCGGAGCATCCGCTTATGCCTTGGGCGGAAACTACCAATATGATAAAGACGGAGGAAATCCTCTGATCATGGCAGGTGCTTATGGCATGTTCGGAAACAGCGGAATCTTCACAGAAAATATTCTTTACACTAAGGTTACTGATAGTGAAGGAAATATTATTGTCGAAAATATTCCAAAATCAGAACAGATCCTTTCCGCACAAAATGCCTATCTGCTTTATGATGTCATGAAGGACATCGTAAAAAATAATGTGCCTGGCACAAAGCTGACAGCAATGCCGATTGCCGGTAAAACCGGTACCGCAACAAATGATGATAATGAACAGACTGACCTCTGGTTCGCAGGACTTTCCCCTTATTATTCTGCTGCCATCTGGTTCGGTTCTGACAGACCTATTCAGGTTCTGGCTGGAGATTCCAACCGTGGTGCAAGCTCCTACACAACGCAGTATGCATTTGGTAAGATTATGGCTTATCTCAATGAAGGCAATGAAGTCAAAGATATATCAAGACCTCAAGGAATCACAACGGCATCCTTCTGTACAGAGTCTGGTGGTATTCCAAACGAGCAGTGTTACATTGAGGGAACTGTAGCATCAGATTTATTTGTAACAGGAACTCAGCCTAAGACAGTGTGTGATGTGCACACCTATACCCCACCTGTAATCGATCCGATTCCAGAAGAGCCTGTAGAAGTAATCCCGCCTACTCCTCGACCTAATCAACCAGTTACACCTCCTCAACCAGTTATACCCGGTATTCCTATACCTATTATACCTGGTAACGGTGGCGGAAACGGTGGCGGTAAC
>DATIRH010000016.1:0-2366 GCA_035469845.1 Proteiniclasticum sp.
AGATTAAGATGGAATTCAAATAATATTAATCTTTTCAGGGTAGAATAGTATCAGTCTTAATGTATGGGGAGGAAATTATGGATATTCAACGTATTATCAGTCTGGCTTTTACAAGCTTTTTCGTAATCATATTATTTTTTATTATAATCCGTTCACTGATGCTTATGTCAATAGATATGGACGGAGTAAAGGAAGAAAAACGAAACATTCTGAAACTGACGATCCTTCAGATCGGTGAGAATAAAGGGCTGAAAAAAGGAGCAACCATGAGTATTTCAGAAGAAACGACTTTTGGAAGAAAAAATGACAACACTGTAGTACTCACAGATCCTTATGTTTCAGGTTATCATTTCAGAATATATCCCCATGAAGGACGGTATGTCGTAGAAGACAACAAGTCCACTAACGGAACACTTCTTAATGGAGAGAAACTGGCGATGAGAACTTACTTGAAGAAAGATGACATGATCAGAGTGGGAAATCTCACACTTAAAGTGAAAGTGTCTTAGGAGAAAATAATGAAAGATGCAAAAATTAGAATGCTGATCCCTATTTTTTTACTGACTTTTGCCATGTTTTTCAACATTGCAATTTTTCAGCCGGTATTTGATATCGGGGCACTGATCATGGCTGCGGTCATGTGTGTGCTTATCGCTTATGCTCATTTTGTAGTCAACAGATTTTTCTCCAGCGGAGATAAATTTCTGGTGACGTTTATATCCGTACTGCCAGTCATCGGAATTGCGATATTATACAGACTCGATCCGGATATCGCCATCAAGCAGGTGCTCTGGTTCATCATCGGCATGAGTGTCTATATTGCACTGGTGATCATCCTTCCCGACCTGAAACGCTTCGCGAAATTCAAGTATTTTTATCTGGTGGGCACGGTGGTCTTCATGGCCATGGCGACTTTCATCGGTGAGACGAGGTTCGGAGCGAAGAACTGGGTGGACTTGGGATTCATTTCCTTCCAGCCTTCTGAATTCGGGAAAATCCTGTTTGTGTTCTATCTGGCAAGCAGCCTGAAGAACTTTACAGATCTGAAGTCGCTTGTTGAACCAGTCATCGTCGTTCTTGTATCCATCGGATTTATGGTGCTTCAGAGAGATCTCGGCTCTGCCATGATTTTCTCCTTTATTGCCATTGCCATGGTGTTTGCAGCGACGTCGAAAGTGAAATATCTCCTGGCATCCTTCGGGGTGGCTGCCATGGGAGCCCTCATGAGTTATGCACTCTTTCCACACATCAGGAGAAGAGTGATGATCTGGCTGAAACCCTGGGAATATGCCAGTAATGAAAGTTACCAGATCGTCCAGGGTCTATATGCCATGGCTTCAGGTGGCCTCTTCGGGCAAGGTCTCGGAAACGGATCACCAGAATACATTCCGGTGAAAGAATCGGACTATATTTTTGCAGTTATTGTGGAGGAACTGGGTATGATCTTTTCCTTCGGAATCATCATCATCTACTTCCTTCTGTTTTACAGGAATATCAGAAGTGCGCTGAAGGCCAAGTCGCATTTCACCTCTCTTCTGGGCGTTGGTTTTTCTGTGATGATCGCCATGCAGGTCATCGTCATCATCGGAGGCGTACTCAACATGATTCCGTTGACCGGAATCACACTTCCGCTGATCAGCTATGGTGGTACCTCCATGCTGACAATTTTCTTCAGCCTGGGTATTATTCAAAAGATTTCGGAGGAGGCTTAGATTATGCGTGATGAGGCAAGAAGTAATGCACTGAACAAGAATATCAAGATCATCTCCGGCGTTATTCTGTCGCTCTTTCTTGCGATTATGGGATATATGCTCTATTTCCAGGCCACCATGGCGGAAGAAATAGCAGCAAAACCTGGAAATGTACGAAGTGCTGTGGAAAGAAACAGAGTGCTAAGAGGAACCATTTATGACAGGAACGGTACTGTGCTTTCCTACAGCGAAAGACAGGAAAATGATTCTCAGAAAAGAATCTATCAGGGCGGAGCACCTTTTGCACAGACCTTAGGGTATGTGACAAAATCAACACTGACAAGCCTTGAAAGCTATATGGACAAGACACTCGTTACGGACGAGTATGAGATCAATATCGATAGAAATAATTTTTTTGAAGTTTTGAGAGATCCCTCATCGATCATCAACAGAACCAAACTTGGAAACAATGTGGTGACGACGCTGGATGGAGAGCTTCAAAGAAAAGCGTATGAACTTCTGGGTGATGAACTGGGCTCATCAGGATCAGTAGTTGCGATGAACCCGAAGACGGGAGAGATTCTGGCCATGGTCAACAGACCCAGCTATGATCCCAACAAGCTGGATGAACTCTATGGGGAGCTGAACGAGAAAGGGTATGACGAAGGTGTGTTC
>DATIRH010000017.1:0-6056 GCA_035469845.1 Proteiniclasticum sp.
CATAGACTGGACACAGAGGGCCATTAAGAAATCCTCTGTTGACCAGCTTTTTTCCTGTTATGGAACACAGAGTCGATTCATAGACCCATCCGGTGATGCTGTAAATTATAAAATATAGAAACCAGTACATGAGAATCATCATGATAACCCTTCTCCCAAATCAAGTAAGATTGTTCACTATCATTATACCTAAAAAGGATAGGATAATGATAGCTATCCTAGAATTACTTTTTTGTCAGCAATTCTTTCAATGAAATCTTCATCATGGGATACAACGATGACAGCCTGGTCTTTTTTTATTTTATGAATGATCTCGATGAGAAGATTCTTGTTTTCGGCATCAAGACTGCTGGTAGGTTCATCAAAACAAAGAACCAGGGGATTCAGAAGAAGCGCTCTGATGATGGCGATTCTCTGTTTCTGTCCTCCCGAAAGCTCTGAAGGATAAGATGATTTTTTATCTGAAAGACCGAATTCTGTGAGGTAGGCTTCTGCTTTCTTTACGGCTTCCTTTTCCTCATAGAGCTTATGATATTTTACAGCGATCAGAAGATTGTCCATTACATTGAGATGCTGAAAAAGTGAAGAGGACTGGAAAACAAGTCCGATCCGGATTCTGTTTTTCTCATCCACTTTTGTATCATTCAGGTAAAAGAATCCACTGTCCTGCTTTTCCAGCTGAACGATGCACTTGAGTAGAGTTGATTTACCCACTCCGGAAGGACCGACAATGGCAAGCACTTCATTCTTCTCTACCTGAAAGTTCATATTTTCAAGGACCTTCAGATTTCCAAAGGATTTTGATATATTTTCTGCCCTAAACACTAGATGGTCACCTTCCTCATATTTTTCTCTATTTTCTTCAGCAGTCTCTCAATCAGTATGCTCAGCGTGAAATAGATGAGTCCTACTATAATAAAGGGTACTGCAGAAACATAAATATTAGCCAGAGTACGAGAAACTTTGATGAGTTCACTCAAGCCCAAAGTATAGATCAGCGCAGTATCTTTCAGTAACACGAGTACTTCATTGGAAAGTGAAGGGAAACTGTTTCTCACGGACAAAGGAAGCAGAATCTTGTAATAGGTATAGGATTTTGAGAATCCCAGTACAAAAGCCACGTCTTTCTGATCCTGAGGGACACTCTGTATCCCTCCTCTTAGAATTTCAGCTATGTATCCAGTGTAGTTGAAGGTGAACCCGATCAGCGCTGCAGTCATTCGATCTAAAGTAATCCCGAAGTAGGGAAGTCCAAAATAGATAAAAATGAGCTGAAGCAGAAGGGGAGTTCCTCTCACTATGGATATGTAGGCGGATATGAATGGTCTGATGCGTTTAAATCCATACAAGTATGTGACCAGTACTCCTAAAACGGAAGAAGTGATCAGAGTGATGATGAAATAGAATAATGTCTGACCAAGTCCTTGAAGTAGGACCGGATAGCTTGTCTAGAGCATATTAATCATTGATGTACACCTTTTTTATTTCATCGAATGTTCCATCATTCACGATCTCTTCCAGGGTCTCATTGACTTTTTCAAGAAGGGTGGTGTCAGATTTTCTGAAGCCGATCCCGTATTCTTCCTGGCCGAAATTGTCTTCCAGAATAGTATATTCTTCAGCATTCTTGGACAGAAGAACATATCTTGCAAAAACTTCATCCAGAACGATGGCATCGCTTCTGCCTGATTCCAGGTCCAGGAAAAGATCCAGATTCGAGTCGAAGGTGATAAGTTCGCCATTCTTTAAATTATCGACAATCCCTTCCTCGTTCGTAACGGCATCATATGCACTGGATTCCTTCTGCACGGAAACCACTTTATCTGTGAGATCTGCCTTTGAGCTGATGTCTGAGGATGCCATGGTGATGATGATCTGTGTGTTATCCATGTAAGGAGTAGAAAAATTCACCTTTTCTTTTCTTGCATCCGTGATGGTATAGCCGTTGAAGATCAGATCGATGTTGCCGCTGTTTAGTTCACTCTCTTTCAAAGACCAGTCTATGGGCTGGAATTTAGGCGTAATCCCGATTCTGTCAAAAATCTCTTTTGCCAGATCTACATCAAATCCCACAAGTTCACCTTGGGGATTTCTGAATCCCATGGGGACGAAAGTATCATCAAGTCCAACGACGATTTCACCTTTTTCCATCAAAGCATCAAAAGTATCTTCGTTCTTGTCTGCGGTGCTGCACCCTGCAAGTAGCATAAGTCCCATTAGTAGTGTGATCAGTTTTTTCATTATTGTTTCCTCCTTTTTTTATTTAACTGCATGAAATACAAATAAAAAAGTCCTTAGTCTAAATAGACTAAGGACGATATCATTCGTGGTTCCACCTTATTTCATCAACTCCTCACGGAATTGACCTCTTCGAGTACAATCATACTCTAGTCTTGATAACGGATGACAAGGATCCCGGTACTCACTACTCTTACTCATTTTGCAAGTACAGCTCAAAGATGTGTTCTCTTATGCTTCACTGTTTTTTCACACCAACCAAAAACTCTCTGGAAGCTTCGCATAAAATACTATTTCTTTTCAACGCAATTAAATTATTGAACCTATCTTACATCAGCTTAAAAATAAAAGCAATATTTTTCAGAAATTTTACGATTATCACATTGGGAAGGTTTACAAAAATGTGCTGTATGCCGCGAAAAGACAAATGATTTACGAATTCAGAAATATATTAGAGAATTTATGAGAGAGATTGAAGAGAAAAAACGTGAAATTTTTGTGAAGACAGAACAAGAAGATCTCAGTTGAATAGATACGTTTTCTGTATATTGAGTGATTCCAGTCTATATGAGCTTTTCGATAGAAATCACTGGTATAATCTAGCTTTTAACACTAATTGACAGAAATTTCTGCTTATGATAATGTTTACACAGATATATTAAAAAAATCAAGGAGGAACAATATGGCTGCTAAAATTTTACTTGTAGGTAGTGTAATGATGGATCTTATTCTTCGCTGTGAGAGGGCACCTAAACCAAGT
This sequence comes from Proteiniclasticum sp., assembly GCA_035469845.1. Taxonomy (GTDB): domain Bacteria; phylum Bacillota; class Clostridia; order Clostridiales; family Clostridiaceae; genus Proteiniclasticum. The sequence goes on from DATIRH010000017.1 coordinate 2,999, forward strand.
GAGAGTGTACTGGGACACGGATACAGTAATGCTCCTGGTGGTAAGGGAAGTAACGCTGCCGTTGCTGCAAGAAGAGCAGGCGCAGAGGTTTCTGCCTATGCGACTGTAGGAAAAGATCCCAATGGTGAGTATCTCCTGAATAAATGGAATGAAGCAGGAATCAACACCACACATGTTATCGAAAGAGAAGGAGAAAACAGTGGATTTGTTGCGATCACACTGGAAGATAACGGACAAAATCGTCTGATTATTTTCCCTGGAGCAAATATGCTGACACCTCCAGATCAATTAGAAGAAGCATTCAAAGATAAGTTTGATGCAGTTCTTCTTCAGTTTGAAATTCCTTTCGAAACAAACAAGAGAGCTATTGAACTGGCAAATGAAAAGGGAATCATCACTGTACTTGATGCAGGACCAGCGCAGAAATATGATTTGGAAACTCTGCCACCTGTAACCATTCTATCTCCTAATGAAACGGAGACAGAAGCGCTTGTAGGAATCTATCCAAAGGATCACGAAACAGCCAGAGAAGCGGCAAAGAAACTACAGGAAAGAAATGGTTCCAAATATGTAGTGCTGAAGATGGGAGACAAAGGATCATACCTTTATGGAGAAGGATATGATGAAATGGTTCCACCTTTTAAAGTAAATGCAATAGATCCAACTGCTGCAGGGGATGCCTTTACAGGAGTTCTTGCCAATGCTTTTGTGGAAACAGGAGATCTTCGTGAAGCAGCTAGAATTGCCAATGCTGCTGGTGCGCTGACATGTCTGAAACTCGGAGCTCAGCCATCACTTCCAACCAAGGAAGAAATTGATGCATTTCTTGCAAAACAGTAAATAAAATTATCAATAAAAATACAAGGCTCATCAGAAGGCTTATGAAAATGCCTGACTGATGGGCCTTGTTTTAGGCTCTGTTTGAGAACCTGGTTGAAATTCAGATATTTGCAAAAGCGAATTTTACTGAATCTCATGCATATGCTACATCAAAGAAACAGAAACGATATAATCAGACAAACTGGAAACCTTCATTTTGCACATCATCTTACTTGTTAATTCTTCATAATATCAACGCACAGTATATATTTAAATTATATTGATTTAGAAATATTATATTTCAACATAGAATTCATAGAGATTTTTCTTATTTTCAGCAATTATAATTCTTTTATATTAATTGTGATTTAATTTCAAAAAGCTGAAATAAAACCGATAATCAGATATATTTAAGCGTAAAAAAAAACCATCTCGCAATGAGATGGTTTTATGGCGGAGAACGAGGGATTTGAACCCTCGCGCCGGTTACCCGACCTACGCCCTTAGCAGGGGCGCCTCTTCGGCCACTTGAGTAGTTCTCCACGCCGAAGTAATATTTATTAAATTACCACAAAACACATTATATCAATGGTAGCGAGCAGTGTCAATAGCATTCAATCCATTAAAGTAAGAGCTGACTCAGGTATAATTTTAAAATAGCTTCATTTTCGAAGTAACTTCCGGTTGAAGAAGAGATATGTAGTAAATGGAAGTTAGTCTTGTAAAAGGTTATGAAGACACTTATGGGCAAGTATAAGGATCTGATGATAGATGGCAGAATTACAAACCCCTTCAAAACGATAATCCTACATCATTTAGCATCAGTCGTTTTTCTGAATACCATTTCATCATCGTCGTATTCTCCATTGAACTCGAATCCGAAATTATTCATTAGATTCTTCATTTTTTCATTTTCCGGATGAACACTTGCAGCAAGTTTACCATAACCATTTTCACTGGCTTCTTGTATAATCAGTCGCAATGTTTCACTGGCGAAACCCTGATTCCTGAAATCCAGACTGATCATGAGCCTATCAATATGAAACATGTCATGCTCATCTTCATCTTCACCGTAGAGGGTATAGCCGACCATAGTATCATCATTGTATATGGCTTTGGAAATTGCCTTAGGATAGAACTGTGCCTGAGCAATAGAAAATAGGTTCGAGGAAATAAATTTCCTGGCATTTTCTTCTTCTTTTAAACTTAAGCATTCGATCCAGTTATCTTCGGTTATTTCTTTCAAAGTTATCATAATATTGCTCTTCCTTTTTTTTATGGTTATTTATTATTATATTTACGATATGACTTTCGTCGCTTCTTCACACCTATGAATCTATCTCGCGTTAACATAACAACATAATTATATAGTATGTATGCAAACATTAGATGTCAATATCTATATCTAATTTGTTCAAATTATCGCATAGTGGAATTCTTCCTGTGAAATATCATAGAAGCTACCCACAAAATTATCGAACTCCAATAGACTGAACTCATTGATGCTACTTTGGGATATCAGAATACGAACTGCGTTACTGTTCATACCCTAATAATGCTAAATTTATAAAGTCAGTCAGAATGCACACTATCTTATGACCAGCATAATAACTGAGCTGTGAAATCAGAAATGTCCGTATTCTGGGATAGTTCCTATAGTATAATGGTAATATGTGAAAAAAGAATGATAAGGACGTGAAATAATGAGTCTTAAACTGATCTATGGTCGTGGCGGAAGTGGAAAGACCAGCTGTATTTATACCGAAATAAAAGAGGAAATGACTAAATATCCTGACAGGGATATGATTCTTCTTGTTCCTGACCAGTACACCTTCAGAGCGGAGCAGAAAGTCCTGAAAGAACTTGGTCAGACTAGTGTTTTCAAGGTCTCTGTCATGAGTTTCAGCACCATGATCAGAAGAATCCTTGCTACGGTTGGCGGTGCAACGCACAGCCTTATTTCCGATACCGGAAAGAGCATGCTCATGACAAAGGCTATGAGTGATGTTAAGGAAAATCTACAGATTTTCAAAGCGGTAGCGGACAAGCCGGGTTTCATTGATATGGCTAAAAGTCTTGTGGATGAAATGAAAAGATACGATATGGATATGGAAGCGCTTAGAAAAACCTTAGCTGAATCTGAAGATAAAGAGCTGATTCAGAAATTCAAGGATATTCTTCTTTTTTATGATGCGTTCGAAGAAGAAGTGCATAAAGGGTATGTGGATACCATGGATGA
>DATIRH010000018.1:0-15762 GCA_035469845.1 Proteiniclasticum sp.
TGTGAATCATGAACTGCTGGATGTGTCTGAAGATCTTCCTGAAGATGAAGAAACAAAGGCGATGATTGAAAAGATCATGGACCCTCACCGAGCTTATCTTGATGAAATCGTAGGACAGACAGATGTGATCCTTCATCGTGGTACCAGTCTGGAATGCTCCATGGACCATCTGCTTCTATCTTCCCTCCTGAAAGAAACGGGCGCTGAGTTGGCATTATCAAATGGTTGGCGTTATGGTGTTCCTGTTGACATCGGACCTGTCACCATGAGAGACCTTCATAATATCATTCCCGTGAATCCTCCTGTTTCCACTGCTGAAATCACCGGGAAGGAGCTTCAGGAATTACTTGAAGAAAACCTTGAAAAAACTTATTCAAGAAATCCATTGGAGCAGATGGGCGGTTATGTCAAGAGAGCTTTGGGCATCAGAGTCTATTTCAAGGTGGAGAATCCCAAAGGACAGAGAATACAGGAGATCTATGTAGGTGACGAGATGCTTGATCCCGTTAGAGTTTATAAAGCCGCATATGTGACTCTTCAGGGTATTCCTGCCAAATATGGTAGTAATCACAAAAATCTTCCTGTGACGGCCATCGATGCATTGGTTCATTATCTGAAGGATGAAACCTTTGATCTGGATGAAACCGATACGTATATCCTGATCTAGATCAGCTGCAACAATCATCTCAAGGGTATTCTTCTTTCTTTTACTGATGAATTCTGTGTAGACTGGACAGAAAAGGAATGAATCTCTTGAATATAACGGTTATAATAAAGAGTATCAGACAAGACAGGAGTTTAGTATGAACAGCTGGAAAAATGAGGAAAGCACAGAACTGCAGAGAAAAAAGATAACCGGGCTCATGGAGACGTTCGAAAACTATCGTCTGAATCTGGAGCTGGAAAAGATCACAAAAGGACAAGCCCATTATCTTATTGACTCTTTGGTAAGCAAGAATCTGGACAAGCTGATCGAGAAAAAAATCCTCATTCCGAATCCTGACAAAATATTGGAAGGATCTTCAAGCGATATGGATAAACCATTGAAATATCATGTATCTGACGGAGAGGATTTATGGACATACACAAACTTCCGAACTGCTGTAAACGGAAAACTGCTTGATTATAAGACAGAAGGAAAAATCATCCTCTATCAGATCATTGAAGTGGATAAGGAAATCACTCCTGAAATCCTTAAAACCCATAATCTGACCATAAAAAGAATTGAGGACTGAAAACACCTCGCCTTCCTACATGAAGCAATTCAACATGCTCTGACAAATAAACCATACAAGAGGAGAATAAAATGAGTGATCATATCGAAAAGGTCAATTTTCCCGAGTCATGCTACATGCCCATCATCGATTTTGAATCCTGGAGAGTCGCAGTACTTAAGTTCTGTGATGACCTGATTCCTGAGAAAATCGAGAATATGCAGAAGCATATGCTGACAGATGAAGTCTTTGTACTAGTCAGCGGAAGCTGCAATCTCTATTCTGCTGGAGCCGATGAGCTTCCTGGAGAGATCATAAAAGTACCCATGGAAATGCAGAAGGGCTACAATGTAAAAAAAGGAGTATGGCATACCCATACTCTAAGTGAAGATGCAGCAGTACTCATTGTGGAGAATCAGAATACCAGTGATGACAATTCTCCCATCTTTCCTATTACAGAAGAAATGAGAAAGGTCATTGTCGCATTGGAGTATACAGAGTAAATCAGAATAAGCAGAGAGTAGTAATTGTATAATTGCTGCTCTCTCTGCTTATTTTCTTTAAAACTACATTCACTCCACTTCATTGACTTACAACCCTTAATATATTACAATAACTAATGTTCAAGCCTTCATAGTTAAATGGATATAATAAGCCCCTCCTAAGGGCTAGTTGCGGGTTCGATTCCCGCTGAGGGTACCATATAGCATTTTCCATGGTTCTCATGGATACAGAAAAACCCCTCAAGTATTATATGATTATAATACTTGAGGGGTTTTCTTAGTTCTCATATGTTCTCTTGTTTTCGCTTGTTTTTAATTAAAACCACTACAAAAAGACATTCTCTAATCAATAATATCCTCATTTTTTCACATTTTTTTCTTTAATCCAATTTTTTTGAGGTACTATATTAAATACTAATTTTCAAGCTTTAGTAAAGCATCAGACAGAGTCATATTTCTAAAGTCTTGAGCGTTTATCAGTTGTCCATTTACCTCATCACTAGAAAATGCAGGAAGAACCAATCCCGGCAATGCACTTTCAGGTTTGTTAGGCGCATGAGGACCTCCTAGATTAGTTTGGCACCAACTTGGATTGACTAAGTTTAGTGTTACTCCTGTTCCTATAAGTTTCCCCGCAAGGTCAACAGTTAGTTTGTCTAAAGCTGCTTTACTAGCAGAATATCCTGCTTGCTGAGGTTCGTTGGCAATGTCGCTTGTTGTATTGATGATTCTCCCAAACCCCTTTTCAATCATTTTGGGCAGAAAATGATAGCATATTTTTATAGGAGAAACTGTATTAATATTGTAACTAACTAAAAAATCATCATTTGGAGTTTTATAGTAGTCTTCATGATAACCAATTTGAAAGCCTGCATTATTAAATACCAAATCAACATCAACACCTAGTGAGTCGATTGATTGAAGCATAACATCGACAGCATTTATGTCTGATAGCTCACATGCAACCATGTGGACTTTTACGTTATGTTTTTTCACAGCTTCCGCGGTCTTCTCAAGGTTCTTTAAGTTTCTACTATGAAGTATCATGTGACATCCCTGTTGAGCCATAAAAACAGATATAAGTTGTCCCAATCCCCTACTAGCACCAGTGACCAAGACCCATTTATCTTTTAAGTTCTTCATATTACCTCCCCTTCCTTAACAATGTTCATATTTACCAATTATAGTGTCGGTATGTTTATTATATTCAAGTGGCTATAAGACATAATCATTCACGGATAATCATACATTTGCTAATTCATCCTTGCTTCATATCATAATTTTAAGTAAGTTGAACCCAATCAACTGCTACTTCTCCACACATAACTTCTATTTTTAGTCTCCGGACTCCCAATTGATCCAATTTTACACCAGGGAAGGAAAAGGTAATATAATCACGATCTTTCAAGAACTCAATTTTTTTAATCACTCTATCGTTCTCATATACAATTAATTCTCCATTTTCCAAGCCTCGTATACTTACTTGCCATTCACTCTCACTTTTATCTCCAGCAAAGGTATAGCAGGCAAACTCTCTTTTTTCTAATGCCAGAGCATTGAAATCCCACTGATTATAAAAACCAACTTTGGACTGAGCGGGTCTTTTATGTGTTATAAGTTTCATGCCAGTATTACATCTATGCGAATGTTCATTTTCATGATGGCGATTACTTAAGTATGAATCCCCACTCCCTGGAAACTCGTCAAAATCAATCCCCATGACTCTAGCGCCTGAATTTCTAAACACTGCATCTGTAACATTTTTATTTTTTAAGCAGTTCTCAAATTTAATATTATGAAGCAACTCATCAAAAATTGTTATTGCCTTCTGGTAACCTGGGTGTTTACCACCTTCCAAATAAGATAAAATCTCATTCCAACCTTCTGGTTGCTTTATCGAATACGGGGAATTTATCGCTTCCATTTTTTTTGCTGGCCATAAGTTGTAACCAATGTTCAATTCAAGTGCTAGAGGATACATGGCAGAAAACCACTCCAGCATATTCTCACCGGTTTCACCCAGCCATAAAGGTAAATTCATTTTCAATGACAATTCTACAAACTCTTCAAATGCCTGATAATCCGGATTACAACCATAACGATGGAAATGAATTACCATGTTAGGATCATACACCCGATCAAATACTTCAGTACTAGTCGCCCAATGGTGGCCTTCAATAGAAAACATATGTTTATCATCGATTTTTCTTATTTCATAAATTACGTCCTCATAGAACTTAATTAATTGGGGCAACAAATGATCGAAATTCTTTATTTGCGAGTTACTTGGTCGAATGGGCTCGTTAAGAAGATCATACCCACCAACTATGTATCGGTCTTTGTATCTTCTGGCTAATTCCTTCCAGAGTTCTATACACTGCTTATAGCTATGTTCATCGATAAATAGTCTGGGAACATCATCTATACTGTCATCAATATTCGCACCAGTTTGCCCGCCCGGTGCTCCATGCATATCAATAAAAGCATAAAGCGAATATTTTTCACACCAATCTAAACATTGATCAATTAACTTGAAACCCGATTCAATAAATGTAATTTCCTCATCCTCTTCCATAAGTAAGCGCCAATGAATAGGAATACGTACAGAATTATAACCTAATTCTGCCATATCTCTTATTTCCGCTTCTGTAATGTAATGACTTCTGAACACTTCAAAAAAATGCTCCTTGTAGGCCTTACCTGTCAATTCTTCAACAACTCTTTCAATTCGTCTTGGTCGATCAAAACGGCTGTTCTTAAACGACTTCCACATATAGCCTTCATTGAGGAACCAGTTTCCAAGTCCCCAGCCGGTTAGCAATATTTCATCCCCAATTCCATTAACAATTGATGTTCCATTTGCCTTGAGATAACCACATACCCGACTTTTACTCGTTTTCTCATTTATAGCCAACTTAGAATTAATCGTTTTTGCTATTAGTTTCATTACTTATCACTCGCTTTCTAGTAAACTATTCATAGCTCTTCATTTACAATGATATCACAATTTTGGCATTTGCGAAACCGGTTTCCTTACCTGCTATATTCGGTCTTTCTTTGCAATGAGTTATGAAAATTACAACTTCCATGTGATAAAACAACAATTTAGTTTGAATTCATCAGGAAAGCAAAGTTCCTCTCATATCCTAAATCATCACACATAAAATATCCAAACAAAACTTAACTCTAATACCTTAAAAAATTTACTTTCAATATAGCGATCCTAGCATTTTCCATGGTTCTTATGGATATAGAAAAACCCCTCAAAGTATTATATTAGAATACTTGAGGGGTTTTCTTATGTTCTCATATTTTCGCTTGTTTTTAATTACAACCACCACAAAAATCTTACTTGTATATGCTGTCCAGCAACGAAGCGGTTTTCGTTCTGGATTTGGCATGACTCGGGAAAATCCTAGAGGCTTTTCTTCCCCTCTAGATGATATCTCTCTATGGTGGACCCGACGATTTTCGCCATGAATTGTGCCCGGCTGTAGCCTCTTTCCTTTGCCATGTAGCCCATATAGCCATAATGGGCGGTCTTCTCAACATTTTCGTCCGGCATGTTGAGCCCCGCAAAGGTATTCACCTCCAGGAAATAAGGGACATTGTTCTTGTCGAGGATCATGTCCACCCTTCCATAATCCCGGATATCGAGCACCTCGTAGACTCTGAGTGCCAGTTCCTTGATTCTCTCCTCAACGTCTCTTTGCAGGACCATGGGGCAGGTGATGATTTCCTGGTCCGTCATCTTATGTACAAAGGTGTTGGTTCTGCCGAAGCTGTAGCCGATCTCAAGGATGGGCAGCACTTCCGGATTTCTGTGGCCAATGATCCCCACAGTAAGCTCCCTCCCTTCGATGAACTCTTCAATCAGGGCGGGCTGCCCGATTCCTTCGGTGATCTTCTCGACGACTTTGAGCAACGCGTCCGGTGAATCGATGATATTCGAATCGTCGATTCCGGCACTTCCTCTGCCATACAGGGGTTTGACAAAAAGAGGGTAACTGAAGGGGATGTCAGGGATATCCGCCATACTTCTGGCGATGGCAAACTTCGGTGTCGGAACCCCGTAATAGGAGACGATAATCTTCCTGAAGGCCTTGTCAGCACCGACGATATTGATATGGGAACCTGTATAGGGAATATTGAACGTCTCCAGAAAGATGATTTCCTCGCTTGAAGAGACGTTGAAAACCAGGTTCACATTCTCCAGTAGAATCTGGTTGTAGGTCGTCAATGGATCATAGGTCCACTCGATCAGAACTGCATCATACCCCGCATCCTTCAGACCCGTATAATGAAGATAAGCTTCATTATACGAATCATCCTTTACCTCTTCCGTTGCAATTTTCTTATGAAATTCAACATTCCTGAATTTCCTCCAAAATACACCAATTTTCATGTCTACACATCTCCTTTCGTCTCTTGCAAAGGATGACGGCATCAGAATGACCGGTTTGACGACAATGCCGTTCCTGCTCGCCCAAAAGCCTCGTTGATCTTTTCATGTTCGAAGAAGTTGATTATCCTGTCGAAGGGAAACCTGCCTTTATCAGCATAAGGTTAATCCATTAGGGGTGAGTCCTATCTTCCCAGGTTAGCCCGCTCCTATATCAGTGGAAGCACCATGTTTCTTCAGGAGGCTTCTGCTTTTCTTGCGAATGTTTTCCTCTGGTTGTTTTACCGCCTCTCTGCAAATTCGATCTTCTTCTCCTTGCTTGCATACAAATCGAATAATTGGCCAAGGAGTCGTTCATCTGCTCGAACATGATGTTTTTGCACTCCTGTGAAGATTTGCCATTGTACAGGTAAGTGTTTTCCTAAATCTTCAGCAGCCTTTTCAATTTTGTTTCTAACTTGTAAAAAATCATCCATTTAAACCTCGTATTTATTATAAAACGAAAATAAATAATTTATATTCTAAACTCATATTATTTGAATTATATTATTGCTAAAAGGGGGAGAAGTTTCCCTCCTCCCCCTATGATTTATCTATCTCTACTTCTTCATACCAAATTTCAATAATTATTATTGTAACAAACCATTCGATCGATTTAATATAGCATTTTTGTTACCTATGTTTATTATTTTGAGACTTTTTTAATCCACTCTTCTGTGTTGTTCTCAACAACTAGTTCCTCATCGACATAACCATATGCTTCAGTTTCATATGCAGCACAGTTTTCTATGCAACCTACTTGAACATTATCTTCGCCAACGGCTTTCTTTAATTGTTCAATATTTATGTTTGAACAATGTTCGCAAACTCTAATCATATTCTTCTCCTTTATTATTATATTGATGGTTTAAATCTCTCAAGTCTAAATGCATTTAGTAGCACAGATATTGAGCTGAACGCCATAGCCCCAGCAGCTATCATAGGATTTATCTTAGGTCCTCCAATGTAAATAAGAGATTTCACTTAATATTTCTAATAGTCTTTTTACCTGATTGAACAGCTGTTTCCACATCCATAAAGTTACTCTTCATTATACAATATCAGCCAACTCCATTACAACATCTGTAACAGAACCTATAGCGATACCTCCATCAGATTGTGCTAATACTGGTGTATCTATGATAAGTCGGGATTATTTCGATAAAAATCAATGGATAACGACAAATTATTATTTCATCAAGAATAATGTTGGATTTTTTTATACTTAAAGCATATAATATTAATGTAGAACAAAAACATTAAGTTTTAATCGGGAACGTGCCAGCACGGATCCTGATTTTTTTATGCTAATTTTATTTCAACTTTATCTTACCATTACATTTTATCTTCTATAAACGTTCAATAAATCAAATTTTATAACCCTCATTTACGCAGATATTGATAATTTCTAAACAATATCCTCTGAAAACAACGCATGTTTTATATGATAACTGTCAAAAAGTTTACAGAAAATTTATATATTTCTCAATGCAATTTCACTCAATTTACCATAGTTATAATTCTGAATATTAATAAAATATTTTGCTTGCACAATCAAAGTTTTTCTCTTATTATCATAAAAAGTTGTAAACGATTTTAACTTGTTGACATTGATACAACTTTATCTCAATAAAGTCTGGCCAGACATTGAGAATAATATGGGGGGTAATACATGGAAAGACTTTTAGAAATCAACGGCATTATCAATGAATTTGTTTGGGGGCCACCGATGCTCCTGCTTCTCGTAGGTACAGGAGTATACTTCACTATCAGAACCAAGTTCATGTCAATAACCAAGCTCGGTTATGTTCTTAAAAGTACTCTTCTTAAAATATTCAAGAAAGAACAAAAGGGCGAAGGCGACATCACTGCTTTCCAGGCTGTATCAACAGCACTTGCCGCTACTGTTGGAACAGGAAACATCGCCGGTGTGGCCACAGCGATCTCTATTGGTGGACCTGGTGCGATTTTCTGGATGTGGGTATCTGCGATATTTGGTATGACAACAAAGTTTGCTGAAGTTGTTCTATCCATTGAATACAGAGAAAAGAATGCTAAAGGCGACTTTGTCGGTGGACCGATGTACTACATTGATAAGGGTCTTAAGAATAAAAAATGGCTTGCTTACGCATTTGCAGGTTTCGGAGCTCTGGGCGCCTTCGGTATCGGTAACATGGTTCAATCCAATTCCGTCGCAGATGCATTGAATTATTCATTTGGTATGCCTAAGATTGCCACTGGCCTCATACTTGCTGTACTTGCAGCAGTGGTTATACTTGGTGGAATCAAAAGAATTGGGGTTGTTACAGAACTACTGGTCCCAATTATGGCAGCATTTTATATTTTCGGAGCACTATTTATCGTTTTAAGTAATATTACACAAGTTGGAACAGCTTTCTCACTCATCATCGCTTCGGCATTTTCACCAGCATCAGCTGTTGGTGGTTTTGCAGGATCAACCGTAGCTATGGCTATGAGACGTGGTATCTCAAGAGGAGTTTTCTCCAACGAAGCCGGTCTTGGATCAGCACCTATCGCTCATGCAGCCGCTACGACCGACCACCCTGTAAGACAAGGTCTTTGGGGAATCTTCGAAGTATTCATGGACACTATGGTAATGTGTACACTGACTGCTCTTTCAATCATAATGTCTGGTGTCTGGAACAGCGGAATCACAGGTTCTTCACTTACAACAGCAGCCTTTGACAGTGCAATTCCTTACGGAGGATTCATTGTTTCCATAGGAATTGTGCTGTTTGCATTTTCAACAATATTAGGCTGGGCTTACTATGGTGAGAAGTGCATTGAATTCATTGCAGGTCCAAAATCAATATTCTTCTACAGACTCGTATACATCCCTCTAATCGCAGTAGGTGCAGTCGGCGGACTAAATACCCTTTGGGATCTGTCCGATACACTGAACGGCTTGATGGCTATACCTAACCTGATCGGACTGCTTCTTCTTAGCCCAATTGTTATCAAGAGGACAAAGGAATTCTTTAACAAGGAATACCTGGAAGAACAGAAAAAATCAGCTTAGCACTTACAGCATCCATGAATCAAATTAAACAGATAGCACAAAGCTACATTTGTATCACTCCGGATTTTTTATTCACACAAATTATGTCTCAGCTGTATTATTCTTGCTGAGAGTAGATAAACAAAAGAAGCCTTGCATTCGCGAGGCTTCTTTTGTTTATTGAAAAAGGTTCTGTTTATGAGAAGTGTTCTACTCATTAAATTATAAAATGCGATTGTTTCTTGATTCATGAAAGCACTTATTGAAAACACTTTCATGAATCAAGCACCGCCGACGACGATTTCCATTCCGACTGCAATATCCCCGCCTGTAATAACCTTAGCAAATCTCACTTCTTTAATCAGCAAACATTCACTTCTGCTCTGATCCAGATCACAAAGCTCCGGAAAGCACTTTTTCCTGATTGGACTGAGTTCAAGTACCACCTCTCCAATTTTCAATCTCACCTGTTGTGACAGGTCATCTAGGATGATATCTTGAATCACGATATTTTCATGAAATTTAGCGAAACACAAACCCTTGGTCTCCTGTGATTCCATCCAGTCTTTCGCTTTCTGAGAGATCAAGGTGATCTGCCGATCTCCTCCGATCGCATGGTAGTCTCCATGCATACCACAATCCTTCATCAGCTTTACCTTCTCCAGACTTTGACCAGGCATTTCCTTTGCACTATAACAGATTATACGTTCCACTCTGCTCACAGGTATATCCCCCCAGATCCTCAAGTCGCCTTTTCCACTCATCGCTTTTCAGGATGGACATGAATGCCTGAACAAGAGGCAATTCCAGGTATTTTGCTGGAATTGCGAAATCATACTCCTCCACACCGATTTCCACAAAATCCAGTCCCATGGCTCTCGCTGCCGACAGAATCCCCAGCCCCGCATCTGCACTGTCACTCTTCACCAGAGCTGCAAGGGCCATATGCGTCGTCGCTTCTCGATCATATCCGTTGACTTCTTCAGGGCTCATTCCTAATGTCTTGAGCTTGTAATCAAAGAGGATCCTGGTTCCCGCTCCTCTTTGCCTGTTCACGTATCGATGTCCTTTCAGGTCCATAATGGAATGAAAGCCGAGCGGATTCCCCTTTTTCACCATCAGTCCCTGCACCCTGTGCACCCCCTTGATGATTGCCATGGGCTCTTTGAATAATCTTCTGACATAAGAGGCGTTGTACTCCCCTGTGGCTTCATCCAGAAGATGTATAGGCGCCATATGAGCTTCCTTTCTCTTCAATGCCATCAGGCCTCCCATGCTTCCCACATGGGTACTGGACACGAACATATGCTTGTAGTGATTGGGCATCATGTCCGCCATGACATCCAGAATCAGGTCATGACTGCCAATGAGAACCAGCGTATTATCAATCTCTTCCTTGTCCTTATAGAGTTCCACCAGCACCGTATCTCCCGCTTCAACGCCTTCGCAGTTCTGCTCGATCACGCAGAACCCATCCGCTCTTACCAGTGACATCGCCGCACCTGCCCCTCTAGCCAGCGGTGCCGCCACGATCTTGTCCTCCACTCGTCCAACCTTCACGCGGATGTACTCCTTATGCTTCAGACTGGAGACCATTCTTTTGGAGATGACCGCTTCGATGGTGGTTCTAGAAGCTCCTGCTGTTTCATTAAGCAGCGCCAGAACTGGTTTCACGAAATTCTCAAATCCGATATAAGCCGATACGGGATACCCGGGCAGTCCGATGACCGGTTTCCCTTCTACGATGGCAAGGATGACAGGTTTTCCAGGCTTGATGGCTACTCCATGCACCAGGACCTGTCCTAGTTCCCTCAGGATGTCCACCGTATAGTCATCTCGGCCCGCACTGGACCCCGCATTGACAATGACCATATCATAAAGGTTCACCGCTTCCTTGATCTTGCCCTTGATTTTCTCGTAGTCATCTTCAATCGTAATGAAGCGATGCGCTACGCCACCCTCAACGGTGACCATGTTCTCGAACATCCTAGAGTTTGATTCGATGATATCCCCTTCCTCTGGAATTGACGTGGGTTCAATAATTTCTGTCCCCGTCGGAAAAATAGCCACTTCAGCTCTTTTGACCACATCCAGTTCCAGAATCCCTGCTGATAGAAGTACCGCAATGTCGATGGGACGGATCTTATGAGCGCTTGGTAGAATCATTTCACCTGCCACGATGTCTTCCCCAATGGGCCTGATGTCCTGCCAGGGATTCACGGAACTAAGAATCCGTACCTTGCCACTTTCTGCCTCCATGAGGTCTTCTGCCATGATCACCGCATTGAAAGGATGCCTGATGGGATCTCCGGTATCCACCACGACATAGTCCTCTCCTTCCGTGAGCTCCACGGGGTTCACTTCGGTTGCCCCGTAGGTCCGCTCCGCGATGACCGCAATCCCGTCCATGGCGGAGGCATTAAAGAGTGGGGAGCAGTATTTTGCATAGACCGCTTCCTTCGTCACGCGATGAAGCGCATCGACGACATGGATCCGCTCATACCTGATGTTAAGGACTTTCTTTATTGCATCCATGTAGATCTTTAATGCTTCATCTACCGGTGTTGTGCTTAAATACAGATTTCTTTTTCCCATATTTCTCTCCTTAAAATAATTGAACCTTCACCACTTCTCCTGGCTTCAGCCCCTCTTTATTCACGTCTATCATCGTATATCCGTCCGCCCTTGTCAGTGTCGTGATGAGTCCGGACTTCCCGAATATGGGCCGTGCCAGGTATCCCTCTTCACCTTCGATAAGCTCTACCAGCTGGCAGGTGGCCTTTCCCGGTGCACTGGCCACATTGGTCTCCATACTGGCTCGAATCTCTTTCCTCTTCTTCTTTCCGGTCAGTTCCTCTACTATCCAGACACAGATCAGTTCAAAGACCATCATCGCCGCCACGGGATGCCCCGGTAATCCGATAAGAATAGTTCTGGATTCCGTGTCATATCCCCCTATGGTGGGCTGCCCGGGTTTTAGCGCTAGTCCATGGGTGAACACTCCTGGAGTGCCTAGCTCATCAATGACCTTCGCTGTCACGTCCTTCTTCCCCTGGGAACTTCCACCAGATACGACGACCATGTCACTGAACTTCATGGCCTCTCGGACTGTTTCTTTCAGAAGCTGCTCGTCATCGCTTAGGACCACGGAGTGAACCACACTGAATCCATGTTTTTCTGCAAGTGCCACCAAAGCATAGGTGTTTATATCATAGATCTGCCCCAGCTCTGGCGTGGTATTCGCATCCACCAGTTCGTCCCCCGTTGAGATGACCGTCAGTCTCATTTTCTTGTACACACTGACATCTCGGATACCGGCAGAAGCCAGTGCACCGATCTCCTGGGCCCTGACCACTACACCTCGGGATAAAAGAATCGTATCTGCCAGCATGTCTTCTCCGATGCCCACCATGTTCCTTCCAGGCGATACGGCATCATAAACGGCGATATTGTCTTCATCGAAGGATTCACAGTATTCGACCATGACCATGGCATCTGCGCCTTCTGGTATCATCCCCCCCGTGGGGACATAGGCGCACTGACCGCTGATGATGACTGATTTAGCTCCCTGTCCCATCTGCACTTCCTCCACGACCTCCAGAAAGGCAGGAATACTCTCAGTAGCCCCTTGAGTATCTTTCGCCATGACCGCATAGCCATCCACGGAGGAACGCCTGAATTCAGGAACAGGATAGAGAGAAAGAACATCTTCTGACAGTACCCTTCCCATGGCCTCAGAGATCTTCACCCTTTCCGATGACACAGTCCAGTTTCCGATGGCTTTCATCATTTTCGCTCGAGCAGTTTCCAACGTATCTACAACCAATAATTTCAATCGTTTCCCCTCTTTTCTATGATTTGGGTTTCCATATAGCTTCGTATGATCTCATTTTGCGATTTCAGAAAAATATCATCCGCAGTCCCACTATCCACCAGCTTCCCTTTCGAGAAGAAATGGACATAGTCGCACATCTTATAGATATGCGCAAGCTGATGACTGATCATGATCCAGGTCACAGGACTTTTCATCTGCATGTCCAGAATGATTTTCTCAAATAACTGGACACTCTCAATATCCATATTGGACAATGTCTCATCGATGATGATCAGTTTCGGATTGAAGATCAACGCCCTGATCAGAGATACCTTCTGCCGTTCTCCGCTGGACAGGCTCCTTGCATACTGATTCTTCTTCTCCAGCAGACCACAAAGTCCCAGCATCTCATCAATCTTCTTCTCATCAATTCTGCTCTTTCTGATCTTCAGCGGGTAGATGATATTATCATATACCGACATGTGGAGAAGATAAGGCCTCTGGGAAGTCATCGTCATCTCCAAAGGGATGAGGTTCTCTAGATCGATACGCCCTCCATCCGCTGGAAGAATACCCATGATCAGCTTTGCAAGTGTGGTCTTACCGCATCCGTTGCCACCGACAAAGCCATGAATGGCCCCTTCCTGGATGGTGAGATTCTCAATATGAAGATTAAAGTCTCCTGTCTTCTTTTTAAGATCAGTAATTTTCATCCGACATCTCCTCCTTCTGGAAATAATCAGCCATCCACTGAAGGACAAATGCCATGAGGAGCAGGATGAGTCCCAGCGTTATGCCTTCTGTGAAAATCCCCTGACTCTTCAAGAGAGAAATCGCTGTGGTCATGGTTCTGGTGCTTCCTTTTATGTTCCCTCCGACAAGCATCACAGCGCCTACTTCACTGATGGACCGTCCGAAGCCTGTTACGATGGCAAAATAAATTTCATGCTTCATTTCCTTTATCATCAGAAGGTTCGTCTGCCATTTGCTTGCACCCATGGTCCTTGCAAACTGCCTTATGGAGGGTGCACTGCGTGCTGCATGGGAATATACCATCCCACTGATGATCGGCGTGATGATCAGCGTCTGTGCGAGAATCATGCCCTGCACTGTAAAGAGCAGGGACAGGGATCCCAAAGGTCCCCTTCTCATAAGCAGGAGGTACACCACTAGTCCGATGACAACCGGAGGTACCCCCATAAGCGTCCTGTTGATACGAATGATGACCCTCTTTCCCGAAAAATCATGGCGCTCCAGGAGAAGTCCAAGCGTGATGCCCAGCACCGCTGAAATAGAGGTCGACGAGATGGCCATGATAAAGGTCACTCTTATGGCATCCAGCGCACCGACATTTGAAAAAAAGCCCTCAATTCCCGATAATATCTGATTCATTCCAACACTCCCATCTCAGCTTTTCATTTCATTCGAGGTTACTGGTCTTCTCCAGCATTGGGTATGAACAGTGCCTGTCCATATTGCTTAACCCCAAATTCACCTATGGATTTCTGCCCTTCCTCAGAACAGATCCATTCGATGAAGACGTTCGCCCCTTGAATGTTGACCTCAGGATATTTTTCTGGATTAACGGCTATGATGCCATACTGATTGAGTAGATCCTTTGCACCCTCACAGATGACTTCCAGTTCCAGCCCCAGTGTCGCATCACTTTTCTGTTTCAGATAGGTTCCCCGGTCACTCATGCAATAGGCCATTTTTTCATCTGCCATGGTAAGCGTCGCGCCCATACCCTGTCCTGACTCAGTATAGTTCGGATTTGATTCAGGATCGATTCCAAGAGATTTCCAGATGCTCTTCTCTTTCCTGTCGGTTCCGGAATCATCACCCCTATTTATAAACGGCAGTCTTTCCTCCGTAATCCTCGTGAATAAAGACGCGATGTCGTCTGTATGGGCGATGGCATCTGTGGGACCTACGACCACAAAGTCGTTGTACATCACAGGAAATCTTTCAACACCGAATCCTTCCGCGACAAAGGTTTCTTCACTTGCCTTTGCATGGACAAACACCATATCGACCTGTCCATCCTCGCCCATCATAAGAGCTTCCCCTGTACCCACCGCCGTCCATTCAAGGGTATAGCCTGTGGCCTCTTTAAACAGCGGAGCCAGGAAGTCGAGCAGCCCCGTATCTGCGGTACTTGTCGTTGTCGCCATCATGAGCTTTCCCCTATCTTCAGCTTCCACCTTGCTGCTGCACCCCCCAATGAGCGCAGTAGTCATAAGCAGTGCAAGTATGGTTGTTACGATTTTCTTCATTACAGACCTCCATTGATCCTGATATGTACACTACTCAATATAGAGTATCCTTGATTCCTCCAGAATCGACATCTCGTCTCCTTCGCTGATGGTTCCACCCCTTAATACCCTGGTAAAAACACCTTCTCTGGGCATGATGCAGTCCCCCATGAGCTGGAAGATTTCACAGCCATTGTGGCATTCTTTCCCGATCTGTGTCAGTTCCAGAATCACCTCATTGCACTTGAACCTGGTGCCGATGGGAAGCTTCCGGAAGTCAAATCCCTGAACAATCAGGTTTTCTCCGAAATCGCCGTCATTAACCAGCGCACCTCTCGCCTTGAATGCCTCGATCTTGTCATAAGAGAGCAGGCTCACCTGCCGATGCCATTTCCCTGCATGAGCGTCATGTTCGATGCCAAATTCCTCAATGAGTTTTACGGTATGGACATTTCTCTTCTGGACCCCTTTGATCTCACTGATATTCGTTGCCAGTACTTTCCCCAGATTCTTTTC
>DATIRH010000019.1:0-1573 GCA_035469845.1 Proteiniclasticum sp.
ATTGTCAATGAGGAAGACCTCTACAGAATTCTCACCGAAAAGAAGATCAAGGGTGCTGCTCTTGATGTGACAGAAATTGAGCCTATAAGAGTGGATCATCCGCTTCTTGCTCTTGAAAATGTCATCATAACGCCTCATATAGGCATGTACTCAAAAGAAGCTATCAATGCGGTAAGCTTGACCTGTGCTGAGAATGTGGCACATTATTTTCGGGGAGAGAAAATGAACTTCGAGGTAGTGTAGGTACTTTTGGCTCCAAGAACTCTACATGATGAAGTTCGTTACTTTACTGATATCCTCATTGAGTGTATATTAGTATTTAGATATTTCAAATCGAATGACAACGATCACTTGTGATCAAATATAATATACAAGGAGTAAAAAAATGAATGATTTTATCAAGAATCTGAAAAACCTGAAGATTGTCCCTGTCATCAAGGTGAATGACGCTAAAAACGCTTACGGCTTAGGCAAGGCTTTAATGGAAGGCGGATTGCCTGTTGCGGAAATCACATTCCGTTCAGAAGCGGCTGCTGACTCCATCAGAGAGATGAAGAAAATTGAAGGGCTTCTGGTTGGTGCGGGCACCATTACCAGCGTGGAACAGGCAAAGATTGCCATGGATGCGGGAGCTGAATTTCTGGTCACTGCAGGTTTTTCAAAGCCTGTGACAGAATTTGCGGTGGAGAACAACATTCCGATCTTTCCAGGAATATGCACACCGACTGAAATCATGAGTATTCTGGAATATAACCTTCCTGTGGCGAAGTTTTTTCCTGCTGAAAATTATGGTGGGTTAAAGACCATCAAAGCTCTTTCAGGTCCCTTCCCTAAGATGATGTTTATGCCTACTGGTGGCGTGAATCCTTCAAACGTAAGAGAATACCTGAGTCATCCGAACATCATCGCCTGCGGTGGCAGCTGGATGGTAAAAGAAGACTTGATAGACAATCAGAAATTTGATGAAATCAGAAAGCTTGTAGCAGATGCTGTGGAGCTGGTAAAAGATCTTTAAGATTCGAAAAAAGAGGATTTGTGCAAAGAATCCTTGGAAAACGGATTAGAGCCAATCTTATGATTTAGTATAAAGCTTCTTATCTAAGTGGACATCTGAAATCCCATAGGTTTCAGTGGAAAGTAGAAAGAAGCTTTTGTCATAGGGTATCCAGAAGATACCAGGCACTTCAGGAGAAGTAGAAACCATCACCCAATACTTTTTGTTAGGCTCTGTCTGAAATCTGTGTTGAAATTGGAATGCTGATAGATAATGCAGTATAGTTTAAATAGATGGAGTGAATAACTATTACACAATTGTAGAAAAGTGTGTAACAAAAGTTAAAGTCAGGAGGAGATGGTGGACTATGAATGACAAAAATGATATTAATAATAAAAATGATACGAATAATATAGAAGATAATAATGAGGAGAACTCACATGTGGCTTATGGAGTAGCCTTCGGCTTAATTGGAGGTGCTGCGTTTTCGTCGATTGTTGGATTGCTTTTTGAATTTCCGCTAATCTGGGCATTTGGACCTGGATTTGGGATGCTTATTGGAATAGTGATAGGCGCAAG
>DATIRH010000020.1:0-6227 GCA_035469845.1 Proteiniclasticum sp.
AAAAGGAATATGAGGATCAGAATAAGATCACAACGATTGTACCGATTAATGGTAATCGTGAAAGACTGGGGACTGTTATATTGGTTTCACTTGCTGACGAATTTACAGATGAAGATATTGTTTTAGCTGAATATTCAGCAACAATCATAGGTCTTGAGATTTTAAGATCAAAGCAGCTTGAGAGTGAAGAAAATCAGAGAAAAAATGATGTGGTAGATTTAGCAATTCATACACTTTCATACAGTGAAAAGGAAGCTGTCAATCATATTTTCAGAGAACTTGATGGAGACGAAGGGCTGTTGGTCGCTTCAAGGATTGCTGATAAAGTAGGAATAACAAGATCAGTTATCGTAAATGCTTTACGGAAACTGGAGAGTGCTGGAGTCATCAAATCCAGATCTTTAGGAATGAAGGGAACAAGAATTACGATTTTAAATGATAAACTACTAGAAAAATTAGAAATTAAAAGGTAATATAAATAAAATAATATGATTTTGCAAAAACCAGCTAAAACCAGTTTATCAAAACAGTTTTATCCTGGTTTTTGTTGCTATGTTCAGGTAACTATGTTATACTACTTTAGGATAAAAATAATCACATCCATTGATTTCAGTGAGGTTGCCTTGAATGGTTTTACTGGAAGTTGATGTGGATGGAAGGTTAAAAAACGGAGGTAAAATAATGGCAGTAATTTCAATGAAACAGCTTTTAGAAGCTGGTGTACACTTTGGTCATCAGACCAGAAGATGGAACCCTAAGATGGCTCCATACATTTTCACAGAGAGAAACGGAATCTATATCATAGATTTACAGAAGACTGTGAAGCTTGTAGATGTAGCTTATAACTTCATCAACCAGGTATCAGCTGAAGGTAAGGACATACTATTTGTAGGAACAAAGAAGCAGGCTCAGGAAGCAATCCAAGAGGAAGCGACAAGAGCAAATATGCATTTTGTAAACAACAGATGGTTAGGCGGAATGCTTACAAACTTCGGAACAATCAAGAAGAGAATTAAGAGAATGGAAGAAATCCGTGTAATGCAGGAAGATGGAACATTTGATGTTCTACCAAAGAAGGAAGTTGCTTCCTTGATGCATGAACTGGAAAAGCTTGAAAAGAATCTTGGCGGAATTCAGAACCTTGATGTGAACAACATCGGTGCTGTGTTTATAGTAGATCCAAGAAAAGAAAGAATAGCAATTGCTGAGGCAAAGACGCTAAATATTCCAATCGTTGCCATCGTAGATACAAACTGCGACCCAGACGAAATTGATTACATCATCCCTGGAAATGATGATGCTATAAGAGCTGTAAAACTGATCACAGGAAGACTTGCAGATGCTATTTTAGAAGCAAGACAAGGCGAAGAATCAGCAGAGTAAGCAGAAAAAGGTAGGTGGTTTTCCATTTACCTTTTCTTTTAGAACAAGATAATTTAATGATTAATATTTAGGAGGAATTTATAGTGATAAGTGCACAAGCTGTAAAAGAATTAAGAGACAAGACAGGCGCAGGGATGATGGACTGTAAAAAGGCATTGACCCAAGCTGAAGGTGATATGGAGAAGGCGATTGATGTTCTTAGAGAAAAAGGACTAGCATCCGCTGCCAAGAAATCAGGAAGAGTTGCATCAGAAGGTGTTATAGCTACT
Source organism: Proteiniclasticum sp. (assembly GCA_035469845.1). GTDB lineage: Bacteria > Bacillota > Clostridia > Clostridiales > Clostridiaceae > Proteiniclasticum. Next base: position 1,653 of record DATIRH010000020.1, read on the forward strand.
TTCGTATCAGAAGACATGAAAAATGCTTCTATGATCGAGCTTAACTGTGAAACAGACTTCGTATCTGCAAATGCTGATTTCATCAAACTTGCAAACGGAATTGCAAAGGTTGCTGCTGAAAACACTGTAGAAAATCTTGATGAAGTAAAAGCTTTACCTTATGAAGGTGCTACAGTACAAGATGCTGTAACAACCCTTATTGCAAAGCTTGGCGAAAATATGAACCTTAGAAGATATGAGAAGATTGAAGCGCCAGAAGGTCTAGTTTCATCTTATATCCATATGGGTGGTAAGATTGGTGTTCTAGTACAAGTGAAGTCTGAGAACGTGAATAATCAGGTTGCAACAGTGGCTAGAGATGTAGCTATGCACGTAGCGGCTCTTAATCCACTATTCCTTGATAACACTTCAGTAGATGCAGATACCATAGAAAGAGAGAAGGAAATATACAGAGTTCAGGCTTTAAATGAAGGCAAGCCAGCAAAGATTGTTGAAAAGATGGTTGACGGAAGAATCAACAAGTTCTTCAAAGAAGTTTGTCTTGTAGACCAGATGTTTGTTAAGAACCCTGATCTTTCTATTCAGGCATTTGTGAATCAGGAAGCGAAGAAGCTTGGCAACATAGAACTTGTGAAGTTTGTCAGATTCGAAAAGGGTGAAGGAATCGAAAAAGAAGAAGTTGATTTCGCTGCAGAAGTAGCTGCTCAGATGAATCAGAACAAGTAGAAACTCGAATTCGAAAGAATTAAAAAAGAGAACACCTTTGTGTTCTCTTTTTTTAAAATAATTGCTAAAATGGAAATATAAAACACTATACGGAGGTTAATATGAGCGAACCTAAATACAAAAGAGTCATGCTGAAACTGTCGGGAGAATCTCTTGCAGGAAAATCAGGTTATGGCATTGATTTCAGTGTTGCAAAGAGAATTTCAGAAGAAATCAAAGATCTGATAGACATGGGCGTTGAAGTTGGAGCTGTCATTGGAGCCGGAAACATCTGGAGAGGTAGAGAAGGCAGTGGTATGGACCGTGTGACAGCAGACAATATGGGTATGCTTGCTACTTGCATCAATGCGCTGGCTCTGCAGAATTCACTGGAAGACCTCGGTATAGAGACTAGAGTTCAGTCAGCAATAGAAATGCGTGAGATTGCCGAACCGTTCATCAGAAGAAGAGCGATCAGACATCTCGAAAAAGGAAGAGTAGTCATTTTTGCAGCTGGATCTGGGAATCCTTATTTTACGACAGATACGGCAGCTGCTTTAAGAGCGGCTGAGATAGATGCAGAATGTATTCTTCTTGCCAAAAAAGTGGACGGTGTGTATGACATGGATCCCAATATTTATCCGGAAGCGAAAAAGTACGACAAACTTACTTACAGACAGGTAATTGAACAGGATCTTAAGATAATGGATATTACTGCAATAACCTTATGTAAGGATAATGACATTCCAATCATCGTCTTTGGACTTGATGGAGAAGGAAATATCGTAAAAGCCATTACAGGCGAATCAAATGGTACCATTATCGACAGTAAAGATATATAATTGAATTAAGAAATCAATTACAGGAGGATAGTCAATGTTTAAAGATTTAATGAAATCACTTGAAGAGAAAATGGGGAAGACAATACACAATCTTGAGGCAGAACTTGCTACACTGAAAGCTGGGCGTGCGAACCCGACCATGTTGGATCGAATTGAAGTGGAATACTATGGAAGTATGGTTCCAATCAGTCAGGTGGGCAATATCTCAACTCCAGAACCTAGAGTTCTTATGATTACTCCATGGGAGAAATCTGGTCTAAAGGCTGTGGAAAAAGCAATCAATATGTCAGACCTGAACCTAAACCCGAATAATGATGGTTCAGTTATCAGACTGGTCATTCCTGAACTGACAGAAGAAACAAGAAAGAATCTTGTGAAAGTGGTTCATAAAAAAGGGGAAGATGCCAAGATTGCTATAAGATCTATAAGAAGAGATGTCATTGAGAAGATCAAAGCGATGAAGAAAGAAATTTCTGAGGATGAGATCAAGAAGGGCGAAGAAGAAGTTCAGAAAAAAGTAGATGTATATGTGAAGAAAGTGGACAGTATTCTACAAGCAAAAGAAAAGGAAATCATGACAGTCTAGTTTCCATTTTGAAAGAAGGTAAGGAATGTTTAATTTTTTTAAAAAGCCGAAACCCATCCAGAATGATGTGGTAAAACTTGACATGGATAGAATTCCGAAACATATAGGAATCATTATGGATGGAAATGGCCGATGGGCAAAAGGAAGAAATCTTCCAAGGACCATGGGACATAAAGCTGGAGTGGAAACCATCAGGAAAATACTGAAAGAATGTAACAGGCTAGGGGTCAGATATCTGACCCTATATGCTTTTTCCACGGAAAACTGGAAACGTCCTAAAGATGAAGTGAGTGCGCTGATGACACTTCTGGTGGAGTATCTTAAAAATGAATTGAAAGAGCTTCATGAAAGTGGTGTGGTTGTCAATTACATCGGCAATATTTCAAAATTGCCTGAAAAGGATCAGAAAGCATTGAACGATGCGAAGGAAATGACCAGAAACAACACCGGGGTTCAGATGAATCTAGCCCTTAATTACGGTGGCAGAGAAGAAATAATTCATGGTATCAAAGATATGGTAGCAGCCGCCGCTTCAGGGGCAATAAGTGTAGAGGATATAACCGAAGAATCTTTCAAGGAGTATTTGTACACCAAAGGCCAGCCTGATCCGGAACTGATCATAAGACCGAGCGGTGAATTAAGATTATCTAATTTTCTTTTATACCAGGGAGCTTACAGTGAACTCTGGTTCAGCAACATCAACTGGCCTGATTTCAGCGAAGAACATCTAAGAAGTGCCATAGCAGATTATCAGATGCGGGACAGACGTTTTGGAGGGATAAAGAGTGAATAGTAGATATCTGGGTGCTTTGGTACTGATTCCCATACTTGCGTTGCTACTGATAGGAGGATGGTTTCTGAAAATCACCGTCCTCTTCTTGTCTGTAAGAGCGCTATATGAATATTTCCATGTTCTTGAAAAGAAGGGACATAAACCGGTAAAGATTTTAGGTTATGGTACATGGCTGATCTATTTCCTGGTGCTTTTCTTTGCAGAGAATCCGATCAGTCATCTTGGGGTAATCTTATCAGTGCTATTGGCTGCAGGTTTTGTTTACATGGTTTTCAGCCTTGATGCCACAATCACAGATATTGGGATTACTATTGCAGGTGTGATTTATACTGTAGTGCTGTTCAGTTTTCTTGTTTTGTTATCTGAAAAAGAGAACGGTCAGTATTATGTGTATTCTGTTTTCATCATATCCTGGGTATGTGATACCTTAGCATATTACAGCGGACGACTTTTCGGGAAACATAAGCTCATAGAAAGAGTGAGTCCTAAAAAAACAGTTGAAGGTGCTATCGGCGGCCTCATAGGTGGAGCATCAGGTGCGTTTGTGCTGGGAACAGTCATTTATGAGACAAGCTTGATTTCTCCATGGCATTTTCTCGTTATGGGCTTTGTTGGGGCAATGTTCGGTCAGATTGGAGATCTTGCTGCTTCATCCATCAAGCGTTACGCACAGGAAAAAGACTATCCGAAACTTATTCCGGGGCACGGAGGGATATTAGACAGGTTTGATTCGATACTGTTTGTTTCACTCGTCGTGTATGTATATACAACTTACGTCATTTTATGATAGAAATATGGAATCATTGCTAAAATAAATTGGATAACGAGATAACTAAGAGTCATCCACGTGGAATGGCTCTTATTCATTTTAATAGAAGAAAGTTAATTATGTTCATAGGAAATTTAAAGAATATATATTGTGTTATTGAAGTGTCCGGTATATATTATATACAACAGTAGTTTTATCATATAACTCAAGAAGGAGGGTACAATTATGAAGAAGGAACCTAAGACCAAGATCCTGTTTACGTTACCTGTTGACCTGAAAGAAGAGTTATTAAAAGAAGCTGAAAAAGAAAACAGATCTTTAAATAACTATATTCTTACATTACTGCTTAAAAGAAATAAATAATTGACATGAAGATTTACTAGACATATTCAGGTCTGAAGCAACCAGCTTCAGACCTTTATTTGTTTGAATGAAAGTGCTGAAGGTCAAATTCGGATGAAAGTGATGACTGATACAGCCTTGAATTGGTTCTATATTGAATAAAATATGAATAATCAGTTAACTACCCAGTTCAAATAATAGCATATAAATTTTCAAATAATGTTAGTGAATCTATGATTTTCTTAATAAATCTTTTGTATAATAGGAAGATAAACTACAATGAAAGGGGATTATCCATTGAAAAATATTGCGATTATCGGCGCCTCTGGCTCCATTGGAACACAGACATTGGAAGTCCTTAGAAAAGAGAAGGAACTCTTTTTGGTTGGTGTTTCGGTACATTCGAATTTAGATAAATTAAAAGAGATTATCATTGAATTCAATCCTAGAGCTGTGGCAGTCACAGATGAAAAGAAATATGAAGAAGCCATCGATCTTTTACGTGAGCTTCATTACGAAGGAGAGCTTTCCTTCGGAG
>DATIRH010000021.1:0-2961 GCA_035469845.1 Proteiniclasticum sp.
GACCTTGGATGATTTGGCATCCTCGTTGATCTGGTTGTACTCTGTATCTTCTGGATAGAAGTTGTTTCTCCACCATTTCAGTGAGGCTCCAGCAGAGTTTACACTGCCCATATAGTGCCATGCACCAGGAATAGGCATACAGAATGTGTACACGGACTGATGTGGATCTAGAAGAGGCTTCTCTGAGTAGGCAAAGACGGTACCGGATGTGCCGATAGTTGTCATGGCACGTCCTGGCGCAACGATTCCTGTTCCTACACCAGCTGCCGCATTGTCACTTGCTCCACCTACCACTGCACAGCTAGTTGTGAGGCCTGTGGCTTCTGCAACGCCTGGAAGAAGATATCCGGTGATTTCATGGGACTCGTATACTTTTCCAAGCATTTCTTCGGTGAGCTCCATCTTATCAAGAATCTCTTTCGCCCAGCGTCTGTTCGGAATATCAAGAAGCTGCATGGCAGATGCATCAGATACTTCTGTCGCATATTCTCCTGTGAGACGATATCTCAGATAATCCTTTGGCAGGTGTATATGGGCAACCTTCTCATATAGTTCAGGTTCATTGTCTTTGACCCACTGGATCTTTGCTGCTGTAAGGCCAGGTCTTGCTGGAGTAAGCGCATACTTCATGAAGAGATCATCCCCAACGATCTCACGCACATGCTCACAAGCTTCCGATGTTCTTCCATCATTCCAGAGGATTGCTCGTCTTAAGACTTCCCCGTCTTGATCCATCATGACGGCGCCCATCATCTGTCCTGAAATCCCCAGTCCTTTCACAGACTCCTTAGGCACTCCACTTTCTCTGATTACATTTCTTATGGTCTCTATGGAGACCATATACCAGTCTTCCGGATCCTGCTCGGACCATCCGTTATGAGGCTGATAGAGCGGATATTCTTTTTCTGATACCGCCACTTCTTTTCCGTTCACATCAAATAGTACTGTCTTAAGGCTTCCTGTCCCCAGATCTAAACCCAAAAAATAATCCATTTTGTTGACTCCTTTTTATTATATATTTTTTATTAATACCTTCTGATTAATGCCCTTAGATTAATGCATTTCAATGATTATCTGCATCTATCTCTATTTTCTACATTTCTCTCTGGAATGCCTTCCAGGGAATGTCTAGCTTAGCCCCTTCATTCAGTAGTGCGTATACATGCATCAGTAGTGGAAAGTCCTTGATATCAAGCTTTCCTCTTTCTGCCATGGCTTTCACCGCTCTTGCGGTTCTTGTGGCGATGACCACAGCTTCCAGTGTTTCTCCTTTTAGTGCTTCTGTCGCTTCTTCTATGGTATATCCTTTCCCAAGTAGAACACCTACGGTTCTGCTTCTTCCAGCTGCTACGGTGACGTTGAGGTCCCCTGCTGCAAACATGATGTTTTCAGTGCCACCTCCGACAATCTTAAGGAGATTGAACATCTCTTTCACGCTCTGCTGGAAAAGAGCAGATTGGGAATTGTTGTGGCTTATACCATCGTCACCTAGGTTTTCTGCTATGCCGATGGCGAGGGCTGTACCTAAGGCGTATCCATTTTTAAGCGCCACAGCTGATTCAAGGCCCACCACATCTTTTGTGAGACTGATGACATAGTAGTCTGTCTCGAAGTAGCTTCTGATTTCTCTCAGCGCTTCCATATCTCTTCCACAGAAACCGACAAAGGACTGATCATGGTCTGCCAGGTCTCTTGCTGTGCAAGGCCCACCGATAGCATAGATCTTCAATTTGCTTTCTTCTGAAAGCTTACTTTCCCAGTACACGGGATAGGTTGTTAGAGTTCCGTCTTCGTCATCGATCATCCCTTTTGTCACGGACAAAAGCGGTACATCTTCAGGAAGGATCGGCAGCATGTTCTTCGCAAACCAGTCCACGCCGAAGCTTGAAACCCCACAGACCACAAGGTCTGCGTCTTTAAGAGCCTCTTCCACTTCTGTTATGTTGTAGTACTTTATTCCGCTGTGAAGTGTTCTTCTCAGATTCTCGTGATAATTGTCTTCCCGTAGTCTTTCGATGATTCCATCATCCAGTGGACTACCCACTAGTCTTACTTCGTGACCGTTCTCATATAAGGGAAAGGTCAATGCAGATGCCATCTGCCCTGAACCAATCAAAGTGATAATGCTCATTTCTATACCTCCAATGTAAACTGTATGGTATCATCTTACGACTGGGTATGGGAAAAATCAATACCTCCTTGGGAAATTTCCCACATTGAAATATTTTCCACCCCATAATTATGAAATTGTTTACATACACCATGGGAAAAGTTGCAATCCTTACGAAATAAATACCAGAAAACCGTTCTGAAAGGATTTCATTTCTGCATTCGCTCTTTCATTGTCTTGACAAAAAACCTTGTTACGCCTTATCTTTAATATAATGAATGTATAGGTTTATGAGCATTTCCGTGAAAATGAGAAACTCGTAAAGAATGGAGACTTACTATGGATGCAAAAAAACTAAGTCAGATACTGAGAATATCAAAAATGTATTATGAACTGAATATGAGTCAGGTCCAGATTGGAGAAAAGGAAGGCATCAGTAAATCCAATGTGAGCAGATTACTGAAAAGCGCCATGGACATGGGACTGATCGAAGTGAGGGTAAAGGAATCGGTTCTTTCTTATAGTGAACTGGAAAAGGAGCTTCTCGACCGCTTCCCTATAAGGCGTGCTGTGATTGTTCCGGATCTTGTGGGAAACAGACAGGTCCTTCTGCAGGATGTCTGTGGAGCTCTTGTTGAAGATCTGCCAAGATTCATCAAGGACGACAGCATCTTAGGTGTCCATTGGGGAAAGACTTTAGCGGTCCTTGCCAAGCAGCTCCCTTCCATCAAGAGACAGGGCGTTTCCGTGATCCAGCTCAGCGGTGGATTCTCACGAGCCATCTACGAATCTGGTGCACTGGATATTCTAAAGAGCTTTGTAGACAGCGTCAATGGCTCAGGTTACCAGAT
>DATIRH010000022.1:0-3757 GCA_035469845.1 Proteiniclasticum sp.
TCTTTTTGTCGTATTTCAGGCGATCAAGTATCGTTTCGGCAATTTCAGTGGATCTCTCCTCATGGCCATAAAAGTGCCCTATCCCGTTTCTGTCCACGGTGAAGGTTCCAGGCTTCCCGCAGTCATGAAAGAGCGCTGCGAGCCTCAGATGAAGCTTAGCAGGCACATGATCCACCACATCAAGCGTATGTCCAAGAACATCCTTGTCATGATGCTTATTGAACTGACTGAATACCGCCATGGTCATGATCTCTGGAATCACATATTTCATGACGCCCAGCTGAAAGAGCATAGAGATCCCTCTTGAAGGTTTCTCAGAAAGAAGGATTGTATTGAGCTCTTCCCGGATTCTCTCCACACTGATAAACTGAAGACCGTCCATGGTTTCCACGATACCGAATAGGGTTTTCTCCTCGATATTGAAATTCAAGGTAGTAGCCAGTCGAATGGCTCTTAAGATTCTTAAAGCGTCTTCCTTGAATCGCAGAATCGGGTTTCCTACAGCTCTGATGATTTTCCCTCTGATATCCGCTGTTCCATCAAAAGGATCAATGATACCTTTTTCAGTATTGTAGGCGATGGCATTGATGGTGATGTCTCTTCTTCTCAGATCTTCCACAAGATCGTCGATGAAAATCACATTTGCCGGATATCTGCTGTTGATATACTCTCCTTCGGAACGGTAAGTCGTCACATCATAAATTCCGTCGGTGGTCACCACGCCGACGGTTCCATGTTTTATTCCGGTGAGGATGGTTTTTTTAAAAATGCGGATGACTTCATCCGGGTCTGCTGAAGTTGTGATGTCGTAGTCTTTTGGTTGCAGTCCTATGAGGATATCTCTGATGCAGCCGCCTACCACATAAGCTTCATGACCATTTATGTTCAGTTCTTTTATGATATATCCGACACCTTTAGGGAGGGTGATATCCATTGCACTCATCCTTTCTAGTCAAATAAGATATTATGGAAGAAAGGTTAGTCTTCATTTGACCGTTGATGTATACTTAATTATAACCTATTTTGTCATGAAGGAGAATTTTATGGAACTTGGAAGCAAAAAAATATGTGATTTAGTAGTTGGTGATCGTGTGGATTGTTTCTTCATTGTGAAGAGAGTAGATCTCAAGACCACCAATTCCAATGATAAGAAATATCTGGATTTTATATTCGGAGATAAGACAGGGGAGATCTCAGGAAAACTATGGGAAGTCCCAACCATAATGGAGAATATGTTCAATGAAAGTGATCTGGTCAAAACAAGAGGAACAGTGACTAGTTTCATGAACAGCAATCAGTTTAAAATTGATAGAATCAGACTTGCGACGGATGAAGACGGTGTGAATCCAGAAGATTTTGTGGAAACAGCACCACTGAATAATACGTTCATGATGGATGAAATCAGAAAATATATGGCAGCAATCAAAGATGAAGATATCCGTAATGTTGTACTAAGCGCAGTGGATGAAAAAATGGACAAAATCATGTACTATCCTGCCGCAAAAAGAAATCATCATGCGATCCGGTCCGGACTTTTATACCATGTGCTGACCATGCTGAAGCTGGGACAGCAGATAGCTGGAATCTACACCACCGTAAACACAGATCTTCTGTATGCTGGAATCATCCTTCATGATCTGGAGAAGATGAATGAAATGGATGCATCGGAGCTTGGTATCGTGAAGGAATATACTGTAGAAGGTAACCTTCTTGGACATATCTCACTCGGTGTCAAAAATGTAGACAGAATCTGTGATAGACTGGGCACGCCTGATGAAAAGAGAATGCTTCTTCAGCATATGATCCTCTCTCATCACTTCGAGCCTGAATACGGAAGTCCAGTGAAGCCTATGTTCCTGGAAGCGGAGCTTCTGCATCACATCGATATGATCGATGCTAGAGTGTTTGACTTCAATCTGGCAGTAAGAGATCTTGATCCAGGCACTTTTTCTGAAAGCATTTTTTCGCTGGACAGAAGAAGAGTCTATAATCCGAAGCTGTAGAAAAGAAAAAGCATGATATATAGAAATTCAGATATACAGAAATATAGAAATATGGAAAATAAGATTTAAAAGTATAAGGGGGAACTTATTATGAGCGCAACAGAAAAACTATTAAGATATGTCAAGATGGACACCACTTCCGATGAGAACAGCACATCCGTGCCTTCAACCAAAGGGCAGATGGTTCTGGCAGAAGAGCTTAAAAAAGACCTTGAAGCACTGGGGCTTGAAACAAAGCTGGATGACAATGGATACCTTTTCGGGTACCTGAAGAGCAACACGGACAAGAAGCTGAAGAAGCTCGGTCTTCTGGCGCATCTGGATACGTCACCTGACATGAGCGGGAAAGACGTGAATCCACGAATCGTGAAATACGAAGGTGGAGACATCGTCCTGAATGAAGAGAACGGAATCATCCTGAAGGAATCTGAGTTTCCTGCGCTTAAGGAATACGTAGGTCAGGAACTGATTGTGACTGACGGAACAACGCTTCTGGGTGCCGATGATAAAGCCGGAGTGGCTGAAATCATGACGGCTCTGGAGTACATTGCGAGTCATAAGGAATTTGTCCATGGAGATCTCCATGTGGCCTTTACACCGGATGAAGAAATCGGTCGTGGACCACATCATTTCGATGTGGAAGCCTTCGGTGCAGATGTTGCCTATACCATGGATGGGGGACCTCTTGGAGAGCTTGAATATGAAAATTTCAATGCGGCTTCAGCCAAAGTCAATGTAAGAGGACGAAATGTGCATCCGGGAACAGCAAAAGATAAAATGGTGAATTCCATCTTCATCGCCATGGAATATGCGGATTTCTTCGACAGAGAAGATACACCGGAACATACGGAGAAGTATGAAGGTTTCTACCATCTCAATGAAATCAAGGGAGATGTGGATGGCACAACGCTTGATTACATCATCAGAGATTTCTTTGAAGAGTCTTTTGAAGATAGAAAGAATATGATGCTGGAAGCGGCAGACACTCTAAACGAGAAATATGGTGAAGGCACTGTCACTGTTGAGCTTCATGATCAGTACAAGAACATGAAGTCAAAGATTGAGCCCCATATGTATCTAGTTGAAAATGCGAAGGTTGCTATGGAAAAGGCAGGCGTCACACCGGATATCAAGCCTATCAGAGGTGGAACAGACGGTGCGCAGCTGTCCTACATGGGTCTTCCATGCCCTAATATTTTCACCGGTGGTGAAAACTTCCACGGAAGATACGAGTTTATCTCTGTAGCCTCCATGGATAAAGCGGTGGAAGTTCTTCTGAATCTCATCGGTATTTTCGCGGAAGAAGAAGCTTAGGATTCCAAAAAACTTGAACTATAGATTATAATCAACAATCTATAATCAATAAATAAGTAATGAAACAATGAAATATGAAACACAAAAGGGAGCTTGTTGTAAAAGCTCCCTTTCAGCATGTATTCAGTTAATTTTCCATAATGATCTAGTTTTCTCTGTAAAAATCCTGTTCCAGTTCCTGAACTTCACCAGTGAGCGGGTCAACAACGAAGTAATTTTTTTCAGTACCAGTGTCAGTGATGTAATAGTAGATCCGGCTGCTTTTAAGTAGTCCAGGGTCTCTCCCAATTGCAGGGATGGTACGCCTCTGAGTTTCCAGATCCATGAAACTGACTGTATCCTCTCTAGTTGATGCAATCTTCTCTTTTCCTTCAGCATAGGTGTAGTCTGGAAGGGTGTAGAAGATGACGAAAGGAAGGACAATGGATATTGTTCCCATT
>DATIRH010000023.1:0-6350 GCA_035469845.1 Proteiniclasticum sp.
ATATCATATTACAACTGATTCCAGAACATCAAATGACAAATTTGTATCAGGCAGGAAAGAAGTTTATTTTAAAAGAAGAACAGGAACCCATAGCATGTCTGCTACAGATTCCTGTTCTTCTATTTCTCTTTATTTCAGTGGTTCCAGTTTCGCTGTAAAGTGTCTGAGTATTTTAGGTTCCCAGGTAATCCTGTATCCCTTGATCTCATCACTTCTTTTTTTGATTTCTATCAGTGCTTCCACGATCACATCTAAATGAGATTGTGTATACACTCTTCTTGGCACTGCCAGTCTAGTGAATTCAAATTTCGACTGCAGCTGTTCTCCTGTATCTGGATCATTTCCAAGCATATAGGATCCGATGTCACAGCTTCTGATTCCTGCTTCAAGATAAAGCTCTATGGCCAGCGCCTGGGCTGGGAACTCATTGTATGGAATCTGTGGCAGAAGCTTCTTGGCATCCAGGAAGACCGCATGACCTCCTACTGGACTCTGATATGGTATGCCTGCTTCTTCAAGTTTTCCTGCCAGGTATTCCATCTGACCGATACGATATCTTAAGAAGTCCTCATCTACACCTTCCTGAAGTCCTATAGCAATGGCTTCCAGATCTCTTCCTGCAAGTCCACCGTAAGAAATGAATCCTTCCATGGGAATTGTATTCGCCTTCACCTTTTCAAAAAACTCCGCATCATTCTTGACACCGATGAGTCCACCGATGTTTACAATGGCGTCCTTCTTGGAACTCATGGTAAACACATCTCCATAGCTGAAGATTTCTCTTGCTATTTCTCTGATGCTCTTATTTTCATAGCCCTCTTCTCTTTGCTTGATGAAGTGGCAGTTCTCTGCATAACGTGCTGCATCGATGATGACCTTGATTCCATTCTCCTTTGCAATCCTTGACGTTTCTTTTATGTTTGCAATGGATACAGGCTGTCCACCTGCACTATTGTTTGTGACTGTGATGATGATGGCACCGACATTTTCTTTGCCGTACTCTTCTATCAGCTTCACAAGTTTCTCATTGTCCATGTTGCCCTTAAATGGAGCATAGGATTCCGTATCCAGCGCTTCTTTAACAACACAGTCAATGGCTCTTGCGCCTGCAATCTCTACATGGGCTCTAGTTGTATCGAAGTGCATGTTGGCAATGGATACTTTACCTTCTCCAAGTAGAATCGGCATAACAACCTTTTCTGCCGCTCTTCCCTGATGCACAGGCTGAATAAACTCATATCCGAAGATGTCTTTTGCAGATTTCTGCAGTTTAAAGAAACTCTTGGACCCTGAATAGGATTCATCTCCGAGCATAATACCTGCCCACTGGTCTGCACTCATAGCACCTGTTCCGCTGTCTGTAAGAAGATCGATATAACAGTCCTCAGCCGCCAGGCTGAATACATTATAGTCCGCTTCTCTGATCTTCTCTATTCTCTCTTCCCTTGTCAAAATCTTGATTGGTTCAACCATCTTGATTTTGAAAGGTTCCGCAAAGTACTTAACACTCATTAATAATCCCCCATCTAAATATATATTAGCCCCTACCATACTACTTGTACTGCCGGCTTGAAATCCGACTTTCTTTTAAACTAATGCTACTACTTCAATTTCCACTAGAGCATCCTTTGGAAGCCTAGCAACCTGGAATGCAGATCTAGCTGGATAATCACCTGAGAAAAACTCTTTGTATATTTCATTCATTTTTCCGAAATTCGCCATATCACTGAGATACACCGTCGTCTTTACAATCTTGTCCATGCTTGACCCTGCTTCTTCTAAGATAGCCTTTACGTTCTGTAGTGACTTTCTAGTCTGTAGAACGATATCATTGGCCACCATTTCACCGGTTTCAGCATCCATTGGCAGCTGTCCTGATGTATAAATCAGATTTCCAGCCATGATTGCCTGAGAATAAGGTCCGATGGCACCAGGTGCTTTTCTTGTTGCTATTACTTTTTTCAAAATGATCCCTCCACTTTCTGTAAATGTTTACAGAATTATTATAGTACATATCCATCTTATCACACAAGACCAGACCGTGAGAAATCAGGTGAATTTAAATATTGCTCAAAATATAATAAAAACCCATCCGCAAAGGATGGGTTTTAGCGATGGTTAGTCAATACTTCTTCCAAAAAGAAGCGTGGAATAAAACATTCCATTGAGGCACACATCTCTCGCAAGACTTCCTTCTTCATAGAATCCAAGAGACTTATAGATATCCTGGATCTTGAAGAGATCTTCTCTTACTCTTAAATTCACTTTTCTGATGACACCTTTTCCTTTACAGGTAAGGATCATTCTGGAAATCAGTTCCTTCCCCAGAGTACTGATCAGTTCATCTGAAAAAAGACATAAGGTCAGGTTCCCTACATGTTTGAACTTCTCAGAATTCTTCTGAGTGAGCACGACGATTCCCGATAAAAATCCGTCAACAAACCCTAGGAGGATATTTCCAGTCCCGAACCTCTCCATCATCTCTTCATAAGTTCCTTCTTCCAGAGGAGTTTCGTTCCAGTCGTGTTCTCCGAAGGTGTTTCTGGTATTCTCACAGGTATTCCGTACAAATTCTTGAATGTCTGAAAAATCATCAGAATTCGGTCTCCTGATGACGATACTCGAATTTTCTTCTACAGCTGTCATTTCATACCCCACACACATATATTCATTTCACTTTTAAAGTAATATGCATAGTAATTATACTTTTTTGTCTCCATTTTGTAAACACCTTCTATCATATAGTGTTATCTTTTCACATTAATCTGTTCTTATTTAACGAAATCGAAAAATGAAAAGAGCAGATTCCTCTGCTCTTTTCAATCATTTCTCTACGCATCAATTCGATCATGGTTCCACTGGATCAGCAGGCACTTCTGGATCAATCGGTTCTTCTGGTGGATCAGGTGTCTCTTCAGGTGGATCAACCGGTTCTTCAGGCGTTTCTATGGGTCCTTTGCTGACCGTAATAATGATTGTTGCACCTGGATTAACATAAGCACCAGAAGGAGAATTCTGCTTTATAACCACATCTTTGGCTTTTTCACTTTCTACCGAGGTCACATCTGCTTTAAGGCCTTTTGATTCCAGTAATGACACAGCGGCAGAATGGCTCATCCCGACAACATTTGGTACTACCACCTGCTGGATTGGTTCTTTACCTGAACTCACGGTGATTGTTACAGTACTTCCTTCATCCACTTCTTTCCTTGCCGATGTGTCCTGAGAAATCACATTTCCCTTTGCTACCTGGCTGGAATAGGTCTCTTTGACCTTCATCAGAAGATTTTCATCTTTCAGCGCATTTTCAGCCTGTGCCTGGGTCTTTCCGACCAAGGAAGGAACAACTGCTTTCTTTTCTTGGCTTGAACTTCCATAAGGACCACGACTCACACTGAAACTGACAGTGGTTCCTTCTGGAACCTCCTGATTTCTTGGTGGTCTCTGATAGAAAACATACTCTTTTTCAACACCATCTATATATTCAAGATGTATTTCAGCGACTAAGTTCATTTCTTCCAGCGCTTTCACAGCATCCTCTTGATGAAGACCAATAATGTAGGGAATGACAACAAGCTCTGATGCTTCATCAGTCTCTTCCAGAGGGTTTTCTCCTTCTGTCTCTGGTTCTTCTTCCGGCGTCTCTGTTTCCTGCTCATCAGGTACGCTCGGATTTTCAGAAAGAACAGCAATTGAAGGATCAATCTTTTTCCCAAGCATATCACTCAGTCTCTTGTTATAGGATACAAACCCGAATAGAAATCCTATGGTAACTACTATGAACAATACTATTGCCAGTGATTTCTTTACCATAATACTACCCCCATACTATATATCGGTTAATTATCTTTTATTATATCATAGGAAGAATATAAATCCCACGAAAAAAGATGCAGATTATACAACTGCATCTTTTCTACACCATTTACTAATTTTCGGCACTAATTTCTAGTACTATTTTTCGTTACTAATTTCCCGTACTGATTCTGATTTTGACAGTAGTTCCCTTATCCACAACAGCACTCACTTTATAGTTCTGGCTGTAGACGTACCCTTCATCGTAATGCTCCGAAGGATTATACTCATAGTCCACTGTGAACCCTGCTTCTTTAAGCTGTGCTTCTGCAGCTTCTTTTGATAAACCGATGAGGTTCGGTACAATGATCTGCTCTTCTTCATTCTCCCCTTGCTCTTTGCCTATACTTACACTGAATCGGATTATGCTTCCTGTCGATACTTTTGTATCAGGCATCGGATTCTGTGAGAAGATTTCCCCTTCAGCCATTTCTTCATCATTATCTTCATTCGCATCTGCTATAAGTCCTAGTTCATCGAGTACTGAAACAGCTTCTTCTTCTGTCAGTCCCACAAGCGAAGGCACTGTGATTTCTTTAGAAACCTCAGACTGGTCTGCTGGTTCTTCCCCATTGCCATTACCTGAGTCTGTCCCAGGCGTCTCATTTCTCTGTGTTAACTCAAAATCTGCGGCTGTTGCCTGAACAATCTCTTTTCCGAGCATCTCATCCAGTTTCTTGTTGTAATTAAAAAATCCGAAAACAAATCCGAAAGTAACCACAGCAAACAAAACTATGATCAGTCCTTTATTTATCATCTTACCCCTCCCGCTGTCATTCTTCTATTACGCCACAAGACGTACTATATACTTATATTCTTTGCCATCATCATCTTATATAGAGACGATTACCTATATAATTATATCATAATTCAGAATGGATTCTACATAGAAATAATTATAAGAAAATACCGGTTTATAACAACCGGTATCTTCACTCTTTTTAACTTTATTTACTACATTATTTCCAGTTGTATGTGATGCCATCCCAGATCATCTTGCCTGACTTGGCAAGGGATACAAGTCCATACACACTATTCGGAATATCCGCACTCATGATGGTGAAGACGAAGTCACCTTTCTGAAGCTCGATGAGCGTAGTGTCATTCTCCACTCCCTGCATATCTCCTGCTTTACTCGCAATCTTATGCTTTAAAGACTCATCCAGATAGAATCCGGTCTTCTTCTTCTTGTTCTCGCTTTTCAGAAGATCAATGATGTATCTCGAATGCTCTCTTGAGAGATACTCTCCATCTTTAAGTAGCTTCCAGCATAAAGAAAGATCATAACTTGTTGTAAGATTGATTGCAGAGCCTGGCATATCATTCATTGTGGTATCCTTCAAGCCCATTTCCTCAAACTTGGCCTTCAGCTCTTCAAATCCTATGAGGCTGACAAGCTTCTGTGTCGCTGTATTGTCGCTTTCTACAAGCATGACAATCACAAGCTCATTCACAGTGTATTCTCTGGAATTTAGATGCTTGAGAATACCTGAACCCTCTACACGGTCCCTGCTTTCTAGAAGCACCAGATCATCAAGAGACAGCTTTCCTTCTTCCACATCTTTTATGACAGCCATAGCAACAGGCAGTTTCATACAGCCTGCTGAAGTCATTTTCACATGTTCGTTGTATCCGTAAATAAATCCAGACTTGAGATCTTCGAAATAAAAACTGTACTTTCCAAGCCTGTCTTCAAGATATCTTTTAACTTCTTTCATATCAATCACTCCAATATGTTATTAGGTCAATTTTACCATAAAAGGAAAAATAAAGGAAAACCTTTAGAGACTAATTGTTTGGGTCAATAGAAGCACTGCAAAGACTGCTGATATGGCAATTCTGTAGTAAGCGAAAATCTTCATTGGCTTTCTCTGAATATAACTGATGAATGCCTTTACACATAACAGTGCAACAATAAACGCTACAACGAATCCCAGTCCGAAGGATACCCATTCAGTACTGCCTAAAGTGGAGAACCCTACATCAGACTGGAACTTCACTACCTTAAGCAGGGAAGCGCCTATCATGATTGGTATCGCAAGGAAGAAGGAATATTCAGAAGCGACCTTCGAATCCAGTCCGCTGATCCATCCACCCATGATGGTGGAAGAAGACCTAGACATACCAGGCCACATGGCGAGGCACTGGAAGAATCCGATTTTAAGGGCTGACGTCTTTGAAATGTCTTCCACTTCATGTATATGTGATTTCTCGCGATATTTGTTTTCTACAAAGATGAGAAGAATCGCACCGACAAACAAACCTATAATCACAGGCAGCGGCTTGAAAAGATAGGCATCAATGAAGTCTTCAAAAAGAAAACCTAGAAATGCTGCAGGTAGAACCCCTATAATCAGCGCAATACCGAAATTGAGTCCTTTCTTCTCGCCTTTGAAAAAAGACTTTGCCATGGTATAAAGCTTATCCCAGTACAAGACGACTATTGCAAGAATCGCACCTAACTGGATCACCACATTGAACATTCTCGTAAATTC
>DATIRH010000024.1:0-6764 GCA_035469845.1 Proteiniclasticum sp.
ATGAAATATATTATGAAAAGCATAAATTAAAGTGGAGCCTTTGGCCATCCATCAAGAAGTATTCTTCTTATCCTGATGTTTTAGTGATAGAATTGATTAAGTAAAAAATGTTTGTTAATAAAGAATTATTTATGTTTATGGGAGTATGATTACAATTACGGAAAGAGCAGGATAGGATATTTCTTGCTAAGAAGATTGCAGCTAAAATTGAAAGGCGGATTATAAATGATGGAGAAAATCAGAAGATATATGCAGGGGCGCTATGGGATGGATGAACTGTCAAAGTTCTTGATGGCGATCAGTATAGTGATGCTCTTACTAGCAACCTTTACAAGTAATAGCATGGTTAATTTAGTCAGTTTCATCATCATCGGATTCGTCTATGTTCGTATGTTTTCTAAGAACTTCTACAAATGTTCTCTACAGAACCAGAAGTATCTGAAGCTGCGGAACAAGATCACGGGAAGCTGGCAAAATAAAGCCAGCCACTTCAAGCAGAGAAAGACACATAATATTTATAGCTGCCCTGATTGCAAGCAGAAAGTCAGAATCCCAAAGGGTAAGGGTAAAGTGAAAATCACTTGTCCTAAATGCAGAGCAGAGTTTTCGAAGATCAGCTAAAAATAGTATACGGATTGAGATATTTGGACATTACGGAAGTAGTGTCTTTTTCATTTGAGCTTATATTTTGATGCGCTTTCTGCTTAATGATCTTTGAGATGAAATACACATCATGAGAATAGGATAAAAAGAAATAAGGCCTGTCTTCCATATTCTACGTAAGAGCTGCTTGCACCTTATAAGAGTTTTGGAAGAGGGCCTTATCTATATTTGAGCTTTCTTTACAGCTCAAGGGAAAGGAAAAGCATTGATCGTATTAATGCAGCTCTGTTTCAGAAGCAATCTGCAGGTACATCTCCTGTCAATTCACATACACTCTTGAACCAATGGGGACATTGTTGTAGATGTATCTGGCATTCTCGAGGGAAACTCTGACACATCCTTTGGAAAGGCGCATTCCAAGTCGTCCATCAACGATTTGGCCGCTTGTGTTGTAGACGACAGAATGAATCAGGTAGTTCTTATAGAACTGGCTATAGTTTTTGCAGATCCAGTCGTCATGGTCTTCCACGTAGAAATAGCTTCCTTTTGACAGTAAGGAGAAGGTTCCTTTGATGGTTGGAGTGGATTCTTTACCTACTGTGCTGAGCATGTCCTTCACAAGCGTCCAATTGCCAGCTTTGCCTGTGAAAACATAAGTGTGTATCGTTTTTGTGTTCACCCAGATCAGGTAATTGGTGGAACTGGAGAGTCCCTTGCTGTTGACGAAGGCTTCGGCAGCTGCTCTGCTATCACTGACAGATATATAACTGCCACTGACATATCCGGTCTTTCCACCATAGGTGACCTTGTACCAGCCGCTGCTGGTTCCAAGGGGACTCAGGACAGTCTCCTGAGGAATGACAAGAAGGACAGGATAGTTTGTCGAAGGACCAGACCTGAGATTCAGGCTCGCAATAGTTGTGTAGACAGAGGATGTGGATGTAGATGGGGTGACCGATCCTGAAGTCGAAAGGTAAGCTGTGCTTGCATATCCGGTTTTACCGTTGTAGATAAGCTTCGCCCAGCCATTGGCGGAACTGATCACCTGGACAGAGGATGCTTTAGGGATCACAAGAATTACAGAGTAGTTTGTTCCAGGACCAGTTCGCATATTCAGGTTTGCGGTGGTATAGCGCGTCTCAGTTGACGCAGTGGAATCCTTGAGATAGGACGTATGGCAATATCCGGTTTTTCCGCTGTAGTTGACTTTAGCCCAGACGCCAGAATATTCGGTTACAGTGACAGTGGACCCTTTGGGGATGACGAGAATCACGGAGTAACTTGTTCCAGGACCGGTTCGCATGTTCAGATCTGCTGTTGTAACTTTAGTTTCACTAGCAGTGACTGTCATATAGCTGGAATCGACGTTTTCGTTGTTTCTACCAGAAATGGGACTCAAGAGAAAAATTCCTGCGACAAAGACAACCATCGAAATAGAAGTAATAAGCAGCATCTTCAGCGTACTGTTCTTGTTCATACTACTACCCCCCTATTAAGTTATCCGGTTCGAGCATCCAGGACGAAGTGGCACATGTTTTAGCCAATCATTCCTGTTTATCCTATTTTAGCATGGCCACTGAGTTGAAAAATTTCAAAATGTTATCATAAAAGTGAATAATATTAGAATATATGACTGATGAAAATCTGATGGCTATGATATAGAAATAAAGGATGAAATGAGGAGGAGCAGCAAGAGTTTGATGACCATTTTTTCATGTAGCTAAGTAGAGATGATCATTTATAACCCGAATTACCAGAAAAGTCCTGATACCTTTTCTTCATGCCATGTTAGAGCGTTCTTAATATGGTAAAATAGAAAGTAATGAAGGAATTGATTACAGATTCATATGGCGTGCATAGATTTTAAGCATGATCAGATGAAGAGTTAACTTTTTCTTGCCAGAGACAAACATATTGGAGGTAAAAGATGGAACATCGAAAATTTGAAAAACTAGGGATTTCACCGTCGCTTCTCGGGTTCGGATGTATGCGCTTTCCCATGAATGAGGATAAAAGCATTGACGAGGAGAAGGCGCAGGAACTGCTCGATAAGGCTATAGCTGGTGGGGTTACTTATATTGACACAGCTTATCCTTACCACGATCAGCAGAGTGAGAAGTTTGTTGGAAAAGCCCTGTCAAAGTACGACCGGGATAGCTACTATCTGGCAACGAAACTTCCGGTATGGCTTATCGAGGAGACATCTGACGTCAGAAAATACTTCGAGGAGCAGCTAAGGAGACTTCAGACGGATCACGTGGATTTCTATCTCTTCCATGCCCTGAACAAGGAGCGATGGGAAGAAATCAAAAGACTGGATATGATCAGCGAAGTGGAGAAACTTCGAGATGAAGGGAAGATCAGCTACATCGGATTTTCTTTCCATGACGAATATCCTGTATTCGAAGAGATCCTGACCTACAGGGACTGGGATTTCTGTCAGATGCAGCTGAATTACGTGGATACGGTTATTCAGCAGGGAATGAAGGGCTATGAACTTACTGAAAAGCTGGACATACCTGTTGTCATCATGGAACCTGTTAAGGGTGGCGCATTGGCAAAGCTTCCTGCAGTCATGGAAGATATCTTCCTTGACGTGAGCCCTGAAAGGTCTGTGGCTTCCTGGGCTTTCCGTTATGTCGCTTCACTTCCGAACGTCAAGGTCATTCTTTCCGGTATGACTGAGATGGTTCAGCTCGATGACAATCTTGATACTTTCGGCCATTACACACCGCTCAGTGCAAATGAAATGGAAGCCGTCAAGAAGGTCACTACGATTTATCGTAGCCGACAGATGAATGATTGCACAGCTTGTGGATATTGCATGCCATGTCCTTTTGGTGTAAATATTCCAGGGAACTTTAAAATCTGGAACCAAGGATCCATCTATGAGGATCTCGAGGGAGCCAGAGAGAAATATCAAAGCATGGATGTATCGAAAAATGCAACAGCGTGCCAGGAGTGTGGGGCTTGTGAACCTCAGTGTCCTCAGTCCATAAAGATCATCGAAGACCTCAAACGTGTGGCTCTTGCACTTGGTTGATGCTTTAAGAATGGGATGATACTTTAAAATGAATGAAGTTTCGCCCAAAAAGCCTGAAAGCCGCCTATTCTTCTTATGGATTGGCGGCTTTTGCGCTAGCTGGATAAAGGATCTGTTGCTCTTTTGCCTCTATGATTTATGAAACTGGAGTATTATTTTTTATTCTGTATTAAAAATAAATTACATGGAGGGATCTATGCCTAAGTTAAGTGAAGCCATCGATAAATTCCGGTCCCAAAAATATTACGTAAGATACACTTCTTTTACCGAGAAGACTGTATCTAATCTCCTAGGGATGCTATTGAAGGAATCCCGTGAAGTGAGAGATGATGAGGAAATAGAAGAAAGTGTGCTTCAGTACGCCATGGAATATACCATCCAGTCCTATACAAGCAGTAAGCGAAGTGCAATTAGAATCTTCAGGATTTTCATGGACTTTCTGAAGGAAGAATATGGGTTTGAGGGAAAGGTGACTTTCCCTCAAATTGATATTTCCAGTTCCTTTGAAAGGCAGATGTATCTGGCAAAGATGATCCAGAACGAGGAATATGATGTGGAGTCTCTGTCTGGAAAATTATGGGTAAGCCAACGGACTCTGGAGGAAGACTTAAGTAGGATAAGGGGAATCAGCAATGATCCCATCCAGATCTGTGGAAAACCATTTGTGGTTAAAGGAATAGAAAGACGAAATGGGAAAGTCATATCTCCCTCCACTGTGCATCCCTTCTTTCTCACCTTCAACCTGACCCAGGTCATTGCCACGCTAAAAGGGCTGAGAGTCATGTCTTTAGAACCGGCTATGAAGCAATATGCCATAGGATCCGCAGCAGCCATCTGGCAGCAGCTTTCTGATTATGCCAAAGAGAGAATTCTATATGTGATGACCGAAATCATGCCTGAAGAAATCTCCTGGTATAGGGAACTTGATGATGTAGCAACGGAGATGTTTAAGACGGAATTTCAGTATAGTTCCACAGAAGGTGCAGAAATGATCATGCATTGCATGAAGAGTGATAGGATCTTTTTTGCTGAATATGAAAAAGAGGATGGAGATAGCATACTCCTGTCAAACTGCAGATGTGTTCCCAGATCCTATACAGGACATGAAGTTGAAGTGACCTCGGACCAGGGAAACCATGTACTATTGTTTTCAAATATTTTAAGAAGTTCATACACCAAGGAGGGGCTCATCTAAGTGAAGCCCGGCTTCATATTATGCCTGTGGAATGTGTACTATGATGGAGACAGAACAAAAACACATCAAAAATTATGGGGGTACAGAGATGAAAAACACGTTTTACAGACCAGCAGAGCCTGATACAAAATTGTTTGAAGAGATCATCAGATTGATGAGAGGTGATTTATCGGAACTTGTTTCTGGAAAAGTGGAAAAAGAGGAGATCGTAAGCTACGCAGGGAAACTCATTGAGGATGCGAAGCCTCTTCCAAAGAATCATGATCTTCTATTCTGGGGATTTGCTGAACCTGAGACCATACCAAGCGATAGTAGAGTCGTCTATTTCTTTACACCAAGCTACTTAGCAATCTCCATGCTGGCGTATATCAAGTTACACGGACCCAAGGAGGCTGTAGAACTTGAAGGATTTGATGAGACGTTAAAGAAAGGACTTATGGGTGCCACCGCCAGAAGCTTCAGCGGAGCTGGACATGATGGGCTCATCGGTATGATCAGATGTTTTGATATTTTTGCAGAAGCGAAAGTTCATAAATTTGTGGATGCTTATCCTGAAATCTGTCCCACATTCACAAGCCTGTTTCTGAAAACAAAATCTCATCTGGAGCAGAAACTACTAAGCAACAAGGTGATTGGAGATTATGGGGAAGATTACAACAAGGAAGCGGATTCTGTCATAAGGAAGATGAAAGATATGAAAACTGCAGAAATTATTTTTGTGTATGGAACGCTTCTTCGTAAAAATAAAAATCATGAACGTTTTCTCAGCCGCGCAAAGTTTATGGGCGAAGCGGTATTACCTGGATATGCGCTTTACAACCTAGGCGGGTATCCTGGTATAAAGACGAAAAAAGAGGATCATGTTAAAGGAGAAGTCTATACGGTGGATGCCGAAACGCTTAAGAGAATAAATCAACTTGAGAACGAAGGAACGCTTTATTCGCTTGTAGAAGTAACCGTTGAAATGGATGGGAAAATGATTCACTATGTAGGAACCTATTTTTATCTGAATCATGTGGAAGAAAAGAACTATATTCATCCTGATGATCAGCCATGGAGCAGCAAGAACAGCAAGAAAAATGATCTGGTCTGGTATGCAGCCTATGGTTCAAACATGCTTCATGAACGGTTCATGCACTACATCAATGGCGGTTCTTTCAGAGGAGGCGGCAGGGAACATAAGCCATGTAAGGATACTTCTGCCCCAAGAGCAAAAATGGCTTATGAATTTAGCCATGATATGTATTACGCCAATAAATCAGGCACCTGGGATAATATGGGCGTCTCTTTTCTGGATGTTTCAAGACCCGGTAAAGCCTATGGGGTTGCTTATCTCATAACAGAAGAGCAATATGAACATCTCTGTAGAGAAGAAAATAGCGGCACTATTCCTGGAGCAGATTCAACATGGTACAACAACAAGGTGGAGCTTGGTACCATCCAGGACATACCCGTAAAAACAGTGACCAACATCAGAGTTCTTGAGAAGAAGCAGCCAAGCCAGAAGTATAAGGAAGTGCTGATGGAAGGTTTAAGAGAGAACTATCCGGATCTCAGCGAGGAAGAAATACGAGACTATGTAGAGTCCAGAAACAGCTGATATAAATAACAGCTGAAGACTTCAGATCAGATAAGCGAAGATATTCGGATTCAGGTCTTTCAGCGAGTCAAAAAATAATTATTCAGGTAATAAGAAGGGCTTTAACGTTCATCAGATGGATGAACAGTTAAAGCCTTTCTTTTTATCCTTATGAACGATGTCATTTTCCTGAAACGTAGTTTATAAGAATAAAGCAAAAGCAGACAGAAACCCTGAGGTTACTATCTGCTCTATGTTCAGTCTGAATTTCAGACGATCTACTAACGAGGTAAGAATGCGAGTTTCAAAATAAACACTATGGCTAGGAAGTACACCAACGGATG
>DATIRH010000025.1:0-1616 GCA_035469845.1 Proteiniclasticum sp.
CAGGTCAATTAGAGATTTCAAATCAGATAAAATAGAAGAGTCCATCATTAACGAGATTATTGTCGCTGCACAATCCATGCCGAATTCAATTAATGGTCAGCAAACATCAATTGTGGTGGTGCAGGATGTCAGAACAAAAGCTGCGATTGCAGAATATGCGGGTGGACAACCTTGGATTGATAAAGCACCGTTATTTTTGCTTTTTGTCACAGATTTCTATAAAACGAATCTTGCGGCAAAAAAGAACGGGTTAACGCAGAAGATTCATGCAAGTGTGGAAAGTACTGTCGTGGGTGCGGTTGATGTTGGTTTGAATATGGGAGCGGCTATAATTGCTGCTGAATCACTGGGGTTAGGTATTGTGCCGATTGGTGGGATCAGGAATACCCCTCAGGAAATAATTGATTTGCTAAGCCTTCCTGAAATGACTTTCCCGGTAGCGGGTCTGGCAATCGGTTATCCAAACAGCGAATCAAGAAAAAAACCTAGATTACCCCTAAACACATTCAGACATGACGAGAAGTATAAAACGGAACATCTTGAAAAAGAAATTGATAACTATGATTTACTCATGGCGGATTATCTGAAAGAAATCAATAGAAGCCAGGAGATTAACTGGAGTACCCATACCAGCAGTATTTATAAGCAGGTGTACTTCCCCAAGGTGCATCCGGTAATGACTGATCAAGGATTCAAGAATGACAAGTAAATCAAGGTGTGTATAGTACCATATAGGTGTACCTGATAATATCAGTAAGGAAAGGACGTAATAACATGAAAGCAGCAATTATAAAAGATTATGGAAGACAAGTTGAAATCTCAGAGGTGGAAGTGCCAGTACTTTCAGAGGACAGCGTAATGATCGAAGTCCACGCAGCAAGTATAAATCCCATTGACAACATCGTAAGAGCAGGTTACATGAAAGATCTGATCAAGATATCCTTTCCATACGTGATGGGATACGATGTCTCTGGAGTCGTAACAGAAGTGGGTGCAAAAGTCAGTAAATTCAAGATCGGTGATGAAGTCTATTCAAGACCGAATCAGATGGATTCAGGCAGCATCTCTGAATACAATGTTGTCAAGGAAGATGAGCTGGCGTTAAAACCATCAAAGCTTACTCACGAAGAAACTGCCTCGATTCCATTGGCAGGTTTAACAGCTTACCAAGCCCTGACCACGAAAGGAAATCTTCAAAAAGGTCAGAAGGTTCTTATTCATGCAGGTTCAGGTGGAGTGGGCACATTCGCCATTCAACTAGCAAAACATCTTGGCGCGGAAGTAGCCGTTACAACCAGTCGACCTAATTTTGAACTGGTAAAAAATCTTGGCGCTGATATTGTGATCGACTACAAAACTCAAAAGTTTGAAGAGGAACTCAGTGGTTATGATTTAGTCTTGGACGCTATGGGCGGAGACATCATGAAGAACTCCTTCAAAATTCTAAAAAAAGGCGGTTCAATAGTTTCGATTAAAGGACAAGAACCAGAAGGACTTGCAAAGAAATACGACGTTAATTTCGAAGCGTTCTTTATGTGGCCTAGTGGAGATATGCTGGCAGATCTTACTAAGCTTGTTGACGAAGGTGTACTAGAAACTACAATAGATCGCAGTTA
>DATIRH010000026.1:0-7116 GCA_035469845.1 Proteiniclasticum sp.
AATGGGAAACATTTCCGTTAAAAGATATGAAGAATAAACATTTAATCATCGCAGCGAGTATCTTATCTCTTGTTTCCTTATTTATAGGTGCAAAAACCATTTCATTTCAACAATTGATAAACGGTGGGGAAATGGAGATGCTTGTACTTCTTCTGAGCCGAGTACCAAGACTCATCAGTATACTTATTACAGGGATGGCTCTGAGTATATCAGGTCTGATTATGCAGCAGATCACGCGAAATAAATTTGTATCGCCTAGTACAGCAGCGACAATGGATTCAGCAAGATTCGGTATCATGTTTTCCATGATTCTTCTGCCTGGGCTACATGTTATGGGTAAAATGGCCATAGCATTCGCTTTTGCTTTGCTGGGCACATTTCTATTCATGTTCATCTTAAGGAAGATCAAGGTGAAGAACATAGTAATCATTCCTCTGGTAGGTATTATGCTAGGGAATCTCATAGATTCAGTTACGACTTTCATTGCTTATCGATTTGATCTCATACAAAACATCAATTCATGGATGCAAGGAAGCTTTTCCATGGTCACAAAGGGTAGATATGAAATTATCTATATCACCATTCCTCTTGCCATCCTTGCCTATTACTTTGCCAATAAATTTACTATTGCAGGAATGGGAGAGGACTTCTCCAAAAATCTTGGATTGAATTATAACCTTGTAGTCAACGTCGGATTGACCATTGTTGCATTGATTTCAAGTGCGGTGCTGGTGACCGTCGGAAGTATTCCCTTTATAGGTCTGATCATCCCTAATATTGTCTCGATGATTCGTGGAGACAATCTGAAGAACAGTTTAGGGACAACAGCTTTATTAGGTGCTGTATTTCTTCTGTTCAGTGATATCCTTGGTAGACTCGTGATTTACCCCTATGAAATTTCCATCTCCCTCACTGTCGGGGTTTTAGGAAGCATCATATTTATATATCTCATATTCAAGGGGGTAAAGAAATAATATGAAAAAGAAAATATACCTCCTCATGGCCCTACTTGTTATCGGGATACTGTTGTTTCTCTTCCTGGACCTTAATGCTAAAAGTGCAAGTTATGCACTTTCAAGGAGAATTCCAAAAATCATCGCCATCATTTTGACAGGAAGTGCCATAGCCTATGCTTCACTGGTTTTTCAGACAGTCACAGAGAATCGGATTCTGACACCAAGTGTGTTGGGACTAGATGCACTCTATATCTTTATACAGACGGTGATTATTTTCATCGTGGGTTCAGAATCAATGGCTAAGGCAGACAGCAGAACCAGTTTTATCATATCTGTCGTACTGATGGTCATTTTCAGTGTAGGGATTCTTGGGATGATTTTGAAGAAGGTGAAAGGGAATATCTACTTACTTCTTTTAGTAGGTATTATTACTGGGACGCTTTTCAGAAGCGGATCGTCATTCATTCAAGTCATCATTGACCCGAATGAGTTTCTGATTCTTCAAGGGAGTCTCTTTGCCAGTTTCAATAATGTCAACACAGAGGTCCTTGTCTTATCGACAGTGCTCTTAACAGGGGCAATGGGTTTAGGCATGACAAAGTTAAAAGAACTGGATGTGCTGTCGCTAGGCAGGGACAATGCCATCAATCTGGGCATCGATCATAAAAGTCTGGTCAATATGATTCTTGTGATTGTAGCCATACTTATTTCGGTCTCCACAGCGCTGGTAGGTCCCATCACTTTTCTTGGGATACTGGTTACAAATCTCTCTCGTGAAATGCTGAAAACATACAAACACAGCTATCTCATCATCGGTGCGATGCTGATCAGCTCCACTGCACTGGTCTATGGACAGCTTCTTGTGGAAAGAGTATTTGAGTTCAGTACACCCATCAGTGTAATCATCAACTTTATCGGCGGAATCTACTTCATTTATCTGTTATTAAGGGAGAATCAGTTATGATCAGTGTAAGAAATTTAACGAAGAGATATGATACTAAAGAAGTTGTGAAAGACGTTACTTTAAATATTGAAAAAGGGGTGATCACTTCCTTTATTGGTCCGAACGGAGCAGGAAAAAGTACGTTACTGTCCATGATTTCCAGATTGATGGAATCAAGTGGCGGTGATGTTCAGATTGATGGAATATCTCTTGAAAACTGGAAATCGAAAGACCTGGCAAAGAAGATCTCCATATTAAGACAAAGTAACAATCTCAATATAAAACTTACAGTAAGAGAGCTTATCGCCTTTGGACGTTTTCCTTATTCCAAAGGAAATCTGACTGATGAGGACAATAGATATATAGATCAGGCAATTGATTACTTAAAACTCAGTGATATACAAGACAGTTATATAAATGAACTTTCAGGTGGACAGAAACAAAGAGCATATATCGCCATGGTCATTGCTCAGGACACGGAATATATCCTGCTAGATGAACCGCTCAATAATCTAGACATGAAGCATGCGGTAGAAATCATGAAAATTCTCAGAAACATTGTAGATGAACTGGGGAAAACTGTAGTCATAGTAATTCATGACATCAATTTTGCATCCTGTTATTCAGATCGGATCGTAGCTCTACAGGACGGAAAAATAAAATATCATGATGAAACAGATAAAATCATCAATGCCAAGGTGCTAAATGAAGTGTTTGACATGGAATTTAATGTGCATCATCTTGGCGGTAAAAATATCTGTACCTATTATCAGGAAGGCCTATGTGATTGCAATCAGAAAAACTGCATTCACAAAGGAAATCATTTAACCATCGTTCAATAACATAATTTCAAGTTATTAATTGTAAATGATAATGATTAATCAGTTTAAAATAAGAACAAGAGGTGTAATAATGACAAATAGAAAAAATATCATTTTATCTAGTATTTTACTATCAGCAACCATGATCTTATCCGCCTGTGGAAGTACCGCTAAAGCGGAAACACCGGAGAAGACACCGGCAGAAACACCAGCAGAAACACCAGCAGCAACACAGGAAGAAACACCAGGTGAAACGCCAGCAATGACGGAAGAAATGACAATCACTCATGAACTGGGTGAAGTTACGCTGGATAAAAATCCACAGAATGTTGTGGTTTTCGACTATGGATTACTTGATATAATGGATAATCTGGACGTTGAAGTTTCTGGTCTACCCATGGCGAGTATCCCTTCTTTCCTAGATAAGTATAATGATGAGAACATATATACAAACGTAGGAACGCTGAAAGAGCCTGATTTTGAAAAAATCTATGAAATGGAACCGGATGTGATCTTTATCTCAGGTAGAACAGTAGATGCTTACGAAGAGCTTTCAAAGATTGCGCCTACAATTTATATGACCGTGGATAATGAAGACTACATGAGTTCAGTGGAAGCCAATGCAACACTCATCGGAGAGCTTTTCGGAAAAGAAGAGATTGTAGAAGAAAAAATAGCTTCATTGACTGAAAAAGTGGAAGAAATCAGGATCAAAGTAGAAGAAAAAGATGAAAATGCACTGATCATACTTGCGAATGATGGTTCGTTAAGTGCCTATGGTGCCGTGTCAAGATTTGGAATTCTGCACAATACACTAGGATTCAAAGAAACGGATGAGAATATTGAAGGATCCACTCATGGTCAAAGTGTGACTTATGAATACATTCTTGATAAGAATCCGAATAATCTATTTGTAATCGACAGAGCTGCAGTAGTAGGTGGAGAGACAGATGCTTCATCAACCATGGATAATGAGATCGTAAATGAAACTGATGCATACAAGAACAATAAAATTCATTATTTAAATGCAGAAGCATGGTACATCACATCCGGTGGGTTTACTGGAACGTATAAAATGCTTGATGATGTTGAAGCAATATTGAACTAACCAGACATGGGATAGAAATATCTTCTAACATTGCTTTAAATAGAAGTAACTCCTTAATAAAGGCCTAAGAAAACAGATCAGGACATCCTGATCTGTTTTCTTAGGCCTTTATTATGTAATATGAAGTGTGCCGGGAAAACCCGCAAAAACAAAAACCTCAGTGAATTTTTGACATTCACTGAGGTGATTCTGTTTATTTCATGAATTCCTGCAGGAAGCCTTTTATGACTTCTGTTTCAACGGGAAGATCCACAAGAGGAGCTTCCTTCAGGAATGGAATCTTGTCTGTATAACTATCGCGGTCTTCTCTCCAGATTACACCGGTAGGGATTTTGTCTCCCCATTCCAGAGCCTTGGTGAAGGCAGCTATTTTATCTGTTGGATTGTAGCTTGCATCCGCATCAATATTGTAAACTCTCTTCTTATACCATGCGTATGTATTCAACTTATTGAAGGTGACACAAGGCTGTAGAATGTCCACAAGGGCATAGCCGTTATAATTGATGGCTTCTTTCATGATGCTCTTTAAATGCTCCTTATCTCCACTGAATGCTCTTGCGACAAACCCGCAACCAAGACCGATGGCTGCTACCATAGGGTTGATTGGAAGGGTATTGACACCATTTGGAGTGAAGTCTGTGACGTGTCCCAATTCTGAAGTAGGAGAGGACTGACCCTTGGTTAGTCCATAAATCTGATTGTCATGGACAAAATGAGTCATATTCACATTTCTTTTGATATTATGGATAAAGTGATTACCACCTTCTCCATAAGAGTCTCCATCACCGGTATCAATAATGACCGTCAATTCATGGTTAGCAATTTTAGCAGCCGCAGCTGGTGGAAGTGCTCTACCATGTAGACTTTCAAATCCGTTTGCATTAATATACTGTGGAGTTTTAGCCGCTTGACCGATACCACCTACTACAAGTACTTTATGAGGTTCTTTACCCATCTCTTCCATTGTTTCTTTTAAAGCTTCAAGGATTGCAAAGTCACCACATCCTGGGCACCATGCAGTCTCGAAAGTTACAAATTCTTTCTTTTTCATCATGATAATACCTCCAATACCTTGGTCTTGATTTCAGTTGCTGAAAGCGGACGACCATCATATTTAAGAACTGAATGATCTACTCTGATTCCAGTCACTTCACTGATCAGAGCAGCAAGCTGTCCTGTATAGTTCTGTTCCACATTGATCAGCACCTTGGCTTTTTCCTTATACTCTCTGAGTTTCTTTTCAGGTAATGGCCAGATATCGCCAAATACCAGCGCACCGAATTTCTTTTCTCCGGATGCATTCAAGAGATCGATGGTCTCTGATAGCTGGCTGTGAAGGCTTCCCCATCCAAGGAGAAGAACATCAGCATCTTCATTTCCCATGAAGTCCGGTTCAATTACTTCTTCTTTCAGCAGTTCGAATTTCTTCGCTCTCTTGTGGACCATATTGATTCTGACGTCGGCAGCTTCTGTTATATTACCTATCTCGTCATGTTCATCAGTATCTGAATTCACCATAGTACCTTCGACTTTTCCAGGAATCAGACGAGGAGAAATGCCATCTTCTGTGAGTTCATATCTCTTATATTCTTTTCCATTACGATAAATCTCTTCATC
This sequence comes from Proteiniclasticum sp., assembly GCA_035469845.1. Taxonomy (GTDB): domain Bacteria; phylum Bacillota; class Clostridia; order Clostridiales; family Clostridiaceae; genus Proteiniclasticum. The sequence goes on from DATIRH010000026.1 coordinate 5,446, forward strand.
GGCTAAGTGTCTGTCAATGGTTATTTTATCCATATCAAATGGTGTCACTGTTCTGACTGCATCAGCCATGTACTGATCACCAAGAAGAATGATTGGAATCTGATATTTATCAGCTAGATTGAAAGCTCTTGCTGTCTGATAAAATGCATCTTCTGGATGTCTTAAAGCGATAACCATTTTAGGAAATTCTCCGTGTGAAGAATTGATGACGAATTTCAGGTCACTCTGCTCTGTTCTAGTAGGCAGACCAGTAGCTGGTCCAGGTCTCTGTATTTCAGCAATGACTAAAGGAGTCTCGGCGATTCCTGCCATACCGACAGCTTCGACCATAAGGGAATATCCACCACCAGAAGTACCGGTCATGGCTCTTACGCCTGCATAGGATGCTCCAATGGCCATAATGATTGCGGCAATCTCATCTTCAGCCTGCTCTACAACGACTTTAGCCGGAATCGACTTTCTCACAAGATAACTCATGATTGAAGTGGACGGAGTCATAGGATATGCGCTGTAGAATTTCAATCCAGCAGCAAGTGCGCCTAGAGCGATACTTTCATTTGCCTGAACGAGCATCTTCGTTTCTTTGTTTGTCTCAGGTTCTTCAAAACGAGGCTCTTCTAATTCATGACCTTTATCAAAGGCTTCGATATTCTGTGCTACAACCTTCTCGTCAAATTTTGTTGCTAAGATATCATCTAAATGCTCTACATCCATTCCATAGATTTTCAGAAGGGCACCTAAGATTACACTGGATTGTACTTTGGGATTACCAAGTTCTTTTGCAATCTTTTTAGCTGGTATGGTGATAAGTCTTTTGTCATCTGACTTAACATCTTCGTCTGCGATGATGAACCCTTCCGGATTCAGTCTTGCAATATGAAGATCCAAGGTTTCCTGATTCAGTGCGATGATACCATCCAGATCGTCCCGATGTGTTTTGACCTGATTTTCAGAAAATCGAATCTGGAAGAAGTTATGTCCGCCTCTGACTCTGGACATGTAGTCCTGTAGAGTAAAAAGATAATATCCTCTTCTCTGGAGTATTTTTGATAAGTTTGAGCTTAAGGTTTCCATACCCTGACCGGCAGCTCCACCAATTAGTAGGTTAAAATTCATAATATATTCACCTCTTATTTTTATTATGCCTTAATTATAACAAAGCAATTGGTGATATGCGGTCGTACATGGAAGTTTCAACCTTTAGACATGGTTTAGATACATGGTTCACCTCATGTTAAAAGAAAACCTTTGCATTTACAGAAAACAGGTCTAAAGCTTGAGATTTCATTGATAAATCCTATCAAAATATAGACACTTTGATTAATATATCAGAATTATTTATCAGTTTGTGAAAGTAGTCCTCTGGATTAGTATTTTTGCATCTTCCGATTCTCGGCTTCGTTTCTATCTGTACTAATTATTTAGACGAATAATAAATCTGTATAATATTGTGGTTGATAGAATAAATGGACTGTTTCAAACTGTTTTGAGAATTATTAAAACAATATTCATCCTTCTAGTGAAGCTGAAATGGTTAAACAGATGTTACTAAAATTGCATAGCTGTTATAAAAATATTCTTTTATGTTAAATAAACTACTTGTAGGTGTTGTAAACTATTACAGTGCGGTTATTGAATAACTTGAGAAAAATGCTTATTATAGTAGTGTAG
>DATIRH010000027.1:0-2231 GCA_035469845.1 Proteiniclasticum sp.
AATCCCTGATGAATCAGTAGAAGATGCCAGATCCTCTGTCGAGCAATTTCTGTAGTTACTTTGGAATAAAGAAAAGATTCTATTATTTTGCATTGTCTTAATGACTACACCGTTCCTTTTTGTATTCAACATGCACCTTTGCACTCTATTCACACCCTCTTCACGGAGTGGTTTAATCTGTCTGTTACACTTATAAAATAGACAAGAAGAACTCAACTTCATTAAGGAGGAAATATGTTTTTTAAAAGAATTGAAAGTAAAGGTCTAGCCCATTATTCCTATATGATCGGTGACAAGGGAAAGATGCTTGTCATCGATCCAAAAAGAGACATCGAAATTTATCTAGAAGTAGCAAGACAAGAAGGTTTGAGTATTGACTATATTCTGGAAACCCATCGCAACGAGGATTATATAGTTGGAAGCATTGAGCTCAGGCGTATGACCGGAGCGAAAATCTATATTTCAGACCATGAGGATCTGGGTCATGTGTACGGTGAAAAAATCAGAGACGGGTTCGAGATTAAATTGGGAGATCTAATTTTTAAAGCTCTCCATACACCGGGACACACATTAGGACACCTGTCTTTCGCATTATACGAGAAGGACCGTAGCACACCTTATATGGTATTCACCGGCGATAGTCTATTCATGGGTGATCTGGCTCGAACAGATTTTTATGGAGAAGAAAAGCTTGAAGAAATGACTGGACTGCTCTATGACAGTATATTCAAAAAACTTCTGCCTTTGGGCGATGACGTCATTGTAATGCCTGCCCACGGAGCAGGTTCAGCATGTGGTCAGAGCATGGAAGACCGTCCCTACTCCACACTAGGCTATGAAAAAAAATACAACCAGCAGCTTCAGGATGAATCCAAAGAAGCTTTCATAAGTCGTTTTGGTACCATGAGAGTCAGACCGAAGTATTTCGAAAAAATGAAGGTCTTAAACGTCAAGGGCGCAGAACCTCTCGGCTTGGGCATGAATCTTCCGCCACTTTCGCTGGAACAGATTGCCGATGAAGATATCCTGATTCTCGACTGCAGACCAAAAGAAGCTTATTATGGTGGTCATATACCTGGTTCACTTCATATGGGACCAGATAATCTTTCTGCTTTTCTAGGTACCATACTGGAACTTGATACACCTTTCGCTTTCATGGTGGATGAGAGTCAGATGGATGTACTTGAAGATCTTTATTTTCAGAGCCGAAGAATCGGTTTTGAAAACATCAGAGGTTTTCTGACAAATGGAATAGACCGATGGGAAATTTCAGAAAAGAACCTTGATACACTGAGTACCATCACACCGGAAGAATTCCTGATTCTAGAAACAGACTATACGCTTCTTGACATCCGAAAAGAGACGGAGAAGTCGGAAGATGATCCGAAGAAGAATCGGATAAGCATTCCCCTGGAATATTTAGTTGAGAAATACAAAGAGATTCCAATGGATAAACCGGTTTACGTGCTATGCGCATCCGGAAGCAGATCTGCTACTGGTGCATCACTACTGAAAAACTTTGGCTACGATTCCTATGTAGTCTCAGGTGGCATTCTGGCGTTTAGAAAAATCAGATAAGTAGAAATATCAATCCAAACTAAATAGGGTATCCGATGAATTCCAGTTCATCGGATACCCTTTCTTCTTTCAAATACTAAAAAAGGTGCAGTAGGGTCATGTCTTAACTCTCATCAATCAGATACTCTTCAGGCACTTTAAAAAGATCATCTGATAAACTTCCCACCTGAAATTCTGTCAATTCCATGACCAATAAATTGTCACCATCATTGCTGCTTTCCACCCTCATAGGGAATCCATACTCCTCATGAAGCCACATCTTAAGATTGAATCCCGTATACAGACCTTTGCACTCCATCACATGGCAGGAAACACCTTGAACGGTCTCTTTCCCCACATAGTGAATGTTGCTTTCATCAACATCATCGACATAAGCATCCAATGTTACAGGTTCGTCAACAAGCTCCAGCGGAGACATATAGGCTATTTTTGATTCATCATCCAAATAATAAAAGGCGTCTTCATCATAGATTTCTACAGAGGTATATCCCATGTAATCTGTCTCGATACGCATGAGGCCTTCCTTTAAATACACGCGCGTAATCATTTCTACATCTGTTGTTTCACCATCTTCTGATACTTCTAACTCCATAGTTCCGGTCCAGTACATCTCATAGTAAAACTCGTCGAGATTCGTACTGCTTCTTAATAAA
>DATIRH010000028.1:0-4474 GCA_035469845.1 Proteiniclasticum sp.
TCGTTTTTGCTTTTTATGGTAAGGAAACGAGCTTTCTTCCACTGTTTCTCTCTAGCATGGTCCTGACTACAGTTGTAGAATACCTCACCTCTGTGCTGCTGGAAATATTTTTCCATGCGAGATGGTGGGATTATTCAGATAAACCATTTAACGTCCATGGACGGGTTTATCTCACCGGTGCACTTGTGTTTGCATCCCTGTCCGTGCTTGTTGTAAACTATGCGCATCCCGCCATTGAAAGTTATCTGTATGCACAGCCTGTACTTCTTCTGAGCTACATTTCCATCTTCATTTTCTTTGTGGTACTTGTAGATCTTTTCTTTACAGTGAGACATCTACTTCTACTCAATATCCGTATCGCACAAGTCAAAGATGAATTTGACAGACTTCTCAAAGAAGGCGAAATCAGACTGGAAGAGCTCAAACACATGCTACAGAATAAATTTGAAGATACATTGATTTATACAGACAAAGTCAAGCTTCTCTTTCAGAAGGGGCGTTACCAGAATAGAAGAATATTTAATGCTTTCCCGAATATTACACCATTGAAGAACACTGAAATCTTCAACAAACTCAAAAACACCTATGTTGAAAGCCGGAAGAAACTTGATGACCGGATCAGCAAGATGCGTGATTCATAGAATTTACAGGAAGGTGAAAATACCTTCCTGTTTTTATTTTCACTTACTATAATTAGTATAGTACTCTTTTATTTCTATACTTAAGGTAGTGATTCAGATGAACTTTGTTAACTAACTATTAACAATATACAGATTGCCGGTAAATTTGATTGTATGCTATTGAATTTGACTATCATTTGCGCTATAGTAAACACATAACTTAATTAAATCTCCTGATTACAGGAGTGAAAAATGATTTGAAAAAAAACAAATTTGGAGGAATTAAACAATGAAACATGAATTACCAAGACTACCTTATGATTATACCGCTTTAGAACCTTACGTGGATGCACAGACAATGGAGATCCATTACACCAAGCATCACAATGCTTATGTAACAAAGCTGAACGGAGCTCTTGAGAAGTATCCTGAACTGCAGGAGAAGAGCATTAGAGAACTTCTGACAGATCTCAATGCATTACCTGAAGACATCAGAACAGCAGTAAGAAATAATGGTGGAGGACACATGAATCACACCATGTTCTGGACAGTAATGAAGAATGCTGAAGGACAGAAGCCTGAAGGAGATCTTCTTTCTGCCATCGAAGAGAAGTTCGGAAGCTTTGATGAATTCAAGACTGTTTTCTCAGATGCGGCAGCTACAAGATTCGGATCAGGCTGGGCATGGCTTGTACTAAAAGACGGAAAGCTGGAAGTAATGTCCACAGCAAATCAGGACAATCCAGTATCTGAAGGATACGAACCAATCCTAGGACTGGATGTATGGGAACATGCATACTATCTGAAGTATCAGAACAGAAGACCTGAATACATTGAAAACTGGTTTAACGTTGTCAATTGGGACCAGGTTGCCAAATTATTCAAAGAAGCAAAATAATAGACCTCTAACTTAATATATAAACTGGCCTATAGTTTCAGTCCCGCTGTCCCCCAGCGGGACTTTTTTTCGTCCTAAAATGCCGGAATAATACAGATAACGTCATTGGCATACAGAAATTCTCTGGAATTCAAAACTATCTGTCAATTTTACTGTATATTAATTTTATAAATACCTAACGGAGGTCAACATGAGAAATTTAGCCATCGACGATTTTAAAAATTACAAGTTCCTGTCAAGCATCGAACATTCTCCTGATGGAAAACATGCCGCTTATGTCCTGCATGAAGTGGATTTAGAAGGAAACAAGTATCTATCCAACCTGCACCTTCTTCACGTTGAAAGCAATGAGACCAGAAAACTCACTGCATTTAATAAAGAATCCAGCTTCAAATGGCTTGATGATGAAAATATTCTTTTCTCTACCATAAGAGATGATAAAGATAAGGAAGAAAGTGAATCCCTTAAGGAATTCACCCAGATTTACAAAATCAACATCCATGGTGGAGAGGCTGACAAATATGTCCGTTTCAATAAGAAGGTAAGTTCCTATGAAGTACTTCATAATGGCATCTTTCTGGCTTCCGCCTATTTCGACAACAACAGTAAAGATCAGTCCACGTTAGATGAAAAAGAACTGACTGACGAACTGAAAAGACTGAAAGAAGAAAAAGACTATGAAGTTCTGGAAGAAATCCCTTACTGGTCTAACGGCAATGGGTATACTTCCCGTAAAAGAAACAGACTCTCTCTTTTTGATGAAAAAGGTCAGTTCATCAAGTATCTCAGCGGTGAATATACAAACATCGAAAACATTAAACTGAGCGAGAAAAAAGATCAGGCAGTCATTCTGTCCAGCACATTTATGGACAAAGAAGAACTCTACAATGAATTATCCATCTTTGATGGCGCAGCTGTGATTAAACTGGAAACTTCAGGTTTATCCATATCCTATGCTGAATTCCTGTCAGAGAATATGCTGATCTTAACAGCTACTGATATGAAAGCCTACGGCATTAATGAGAACAGTAAATTTTACACCTACAATCTTGGAAGCGGAGAACTGAAGCTGATCACGAAAGACCTTGATATGTCCATGTACAGTTCTGTAGGAAGCGATTCAAGATATGGCAACGGAAAATCAAGAGTGATTGATCATGAAGAACTCTATTTCACCACAACGAAAGGTTCAGATTCTCATATCATGAAAATCGGTGCAGATGGTGAGATTAAAGAAGTCATGACAGAAGAAGGTTCTGCAGATGCCATCAGCGTGAAAGACGGAAACATTCTCTTCATCGGTATGAAGAATACTTCACTTCAGGAAATCTATAAAGTGGAAAACGGAAAATCCATCAAGCTGACAAGTTATAATGAATGGATCAAAGAGGAAGTAAAGCTTTCAATCCCAGAACCACTTAGCTATACACTGGAAGACGGAAGGACCATCGACGGTTTCATTCTGAAACCTGCGGATTATGAAGAAGGAAAGAAATATCCGGCACTTCTGGAAATTCATGGTGGACCAAAAACAGTATACGGCAGCGTATTTTATCATGAGCTCCAGTATTTTGCCAGCTGCGGTTATTTTGTCATCTTCTGTAACCCAAGGGGCAGCGACGGCAAGGGCAATGAGTTCTCAGATATCCGTGGAGTCTATGGAGGCATCGATTACGAAGACCTTATGAACTTCACAGATCTTTCTTTAAAAACCTATAAAGATATAGACGAAGATCTTCTCTTTGTTACAGGCGGATCCTATGGCGGATATATGACCAACTGGATCATTGGACACACAGACAGATTTATTGCAGCCGCATCCCAGAGAAGTATCTCCAACTGGATCTCAATGTTTAATACCACTGACATCGGCTTCTATTTTGCAGATGATCAGACTGCTGCCTCTCCATGGGAAAACCATGACAAGATGTGGGAACAGTCCCCATTGAAGCATGCAGACAAAGTAAAAACACCAACTCTTTTCATCCATTCTGATGAAGACCTCCGATGCTGGATTGCAGAAGGCCTCCAGATGTTCACGGCTTTGAAGTACCATGGTGTAGATTCCAGGCTTTGCATGTTCCGTGGTGAAAACCATGAACTGTCAAGATCCGGAAAACCGAAGCATCGTGTAAGAAGACTCAAAGAAATGGACGAATGGTTTAAGAAGTATAAAGAACTGAACCAATAAAGCGCTAGCTCCTTACACTCCTATATATTTGAACTGGCTGTAACAGCCAGTTCATTTTATTTTTCTCTCTTTCCACTCACTTTATTGACATGGCAAAATAATTCATCTATAGTACTTATAAATATAAAGAGAAGGTGAATCATTTGAATAAAGAGAAGCTTACATCCTCAATTGACGGATCCAGTGGAAAAACCCTTTGCGACCTGATCCTGAAAAACGGAAAGATTGTAGATGTCTTCAGTGGAGAAATTCTCGAGGAATCCATTGCAATAAAGGAAGGCCTGATTGTTGGATATGGAGATCAGTACAAGGGAGTCATGGAAATGGATCTAGAAGGAGCCTATGTTGCTCCTGGTCTCATAGACGCCCATATCCATATTGAGTCTACTCTGGCCACTCCGAAAGAATTTTCCAAAGCCGCTACAAGACATGGTATAACAACAGTAATCATGGATCCCCATGAAATCGGAAATGTATTAGGCGCTGAAGGGTTATCCTTCATGCTGGACTCTTCTGAAAATCTTCCTGTAGACTTCCAGATGATGCTTCCATCCTGCGTTCCTGCTACAAAGCATGAGACATCAGGCGCAGTGCTGTCATCTAAGGATCTTGCACCTTTTTATAGTCATGAACGGGTATCCGGACTTGCTGAAGTCATGGATCTTCCATCAGTGAGAGAAACTACCGATGATATGATGCAGAAACTTCTTGATGCGCAGAATCACAATAAAACCATTGATGGCCATGGTTCTGGCTTATCTTTCA